>CANFGZ010000021.1 GCA_947446585.1 Chitinophagaceae bacterium
AAAATGGCAAAAAAAGTATTGGTATTATGTACTGGCAATAGTTGCCGTAGTCAAATTGCGCATGGTTATTTACAACATTTTGCAGGAGAACTAGCGGAAATTTATAGCGCTGGAGTAGAAACTCATGGCGTAAATCCAAAAGCCATTGCCACTATGAAAGATGATGGCATTGATATTTCAAATCACACTTCCAATAATGTATTAGAATATCAGGGCATTGATTTTGATTATGTAATTACGGTATGTGATAACGCTAAAGAAAGATGTCCTTATTTTCCAACAAAGGCTCAAAAGTTTCATTATAATTTTCCTGATCCTGCAAAAGCAATCGGATCAGATGATGAAATTAAAATCGAATTCGAAAAGGTTAGAAATATGATTAAAAAATATTGCGCTGAATTTGTGGAGGCGCATGTTTGAGCAAAGGATAGTCACGAATTCACGAATTTTTAGTAGGCGGAAATATAACTTATGTTCTCTACGTTCCTTCCTTATTCTTTATTTTTCCTTCTTTATTATATATTTCAAAAGTTACAACGTCCCCTTTTGGAGACATTGCTGAGAATACCAAACAAATTCCCCCTTTGAGGGATTGAGGGGGCTTTACAAATTCAAAATCATAAACTCCAGAATGTGTTTTACATCCTCGCTGATTTGTCCGTTATGTTCATTATGAAAGGTGGTGAAATAAATCCATCCTGATTGATTGGGATTATTGCACATTCCCATGCTGTCGCCATGTGCAAGATGATCTGCAACCGAATTAGCATTAACGGTAATTGTAATAGAACTGCCATTTCCCATTTGGTGACAAATAGTTACTTGCGAAGAATCTCTGCTCCCAACAAAAGGTGCATTAATATTGCCATTGCTATACTGATTCGTTCTGATTAACAAAGGAGAATTATCTGTTGGATCTGTAATCATTGTCTGCCAGAAATTATTGTCTATACTTTGAATGCGTTCCCAAGTACCTAAATTATAGCTGATACTCATGGAGTCTTTTCCTAGAAAATATTGCAGCTCGGGTGAAACAACATGCGCGTTGGGAACAACAGATACCGCACCTGTTCTTCTGCTGCAAACAGTTGAATCATCAATGAATCCATAATAACGAGGAGCCGGACAAGCAGTTAATGCGTTTTGACCTGTTAGAAAATCCATAGAATAATCAGACATATAAAGACTTCCACCACCGCTTACAAAATTGCTGAAAGCACTATCAATATTAGGATTAACATAAGTATTATATGCACCGCAATCAATGAATAATGCATTGTAATTTGCAATTCCTGCAATATTTTGGATGCTGTTAGAATTGAGAGACTGTGCGTTGTATCCCAAACTGTCAATCAATATGTTTTCAATTTTATCATAACTTCCTGCGAGATAAGCAAAGTTTCCAACCTGATTCAAACGTAACAAATCTGAGAGCGGAGTGGTTTGATTCGCAATCACATCAACCTGGATAATCGAACGAAACTTATCACCGTGTCCGGTTTGTACATGCAATTCCTGTTGTAATCCTGCAGCTGCAGTCAAACTAAAATTACCTTCTGTATCAGTATATGTGCTGTATAATTTTTTTCCAGTGGAGATGAAAACCAAAGCATAACGGATTGGGGTTCTGTTATTGGGTGATACCACTTTACCTGTAATGGTTCCGGTGATTTCAGGAATACCAGTGTCTTCAATGTTATTTTTCTTACAACTAAATAAAATAATTGATAACAAAGCGCACAAGTAGATTGGCAATAATTTTCTCATGAAGCAAATATTTTAGAATTTCAAATTTAAATTAATTACCGCTATTTTTTACCCTTAGTTTTTCTAGGTTTTCAGCATAATTTCTGGCGCCTTTCTTATAATTTCCACTGTAAAAGTCTTGTTCATAAGTTTTACCTGTTGATCGGTCCATCAAACCAAACTTATAATCTGTTGTGGGTGGAAAGCGATCTCTGCCTACAAAGTAACCAGGATTTACATGTTCTGTCACATAAAACACATAGCGGTAGATTTTCAAATCGTACTTTGAAACCTTGGGATATTTATCATCAACCGCTTCAACTTTCCATTTGTACTCTTTTTCAAAAGCTTCCAGAATGCTTTCAGTGATTTTGTCTCTGGTGCCCGGAGAAATGAGGACAACCGTTTCTTTTTTTCCGAAATCTTCGGGAAAGTTATATTTTTCTTTTTGAGCTTTTACGTTGATAATTGAAAACAAGAAAGCAATTGATAATAGTAATTTATGCATGATGTTGTTATTATGGATTTTCGATGATATTTCCGTCAGCAAGGGTGGTGAAGCTGGTTCCATTACTGCCGCTCATTTGCAGGTTGCAAAATGTAACGCTCAATTTTCCGTTTACATGTGATACATATATGGGTTGATTGGGCCAACTTTCCCAGTAAATGCCGTTGGTAATTGTTGTGACGGTAATTTTATTGTCTATGGGATCAACAGGGTCGAATAACGGAGAGTTATAGGTTGTGTACAATCCATCTGCAGGTTCAATGTCTCTCCAATAAGGAGCGAAATAGATGTTTACATCTCCACTTGACGATGAAGCGTACAGAGACTTCAATGAATAAGTGGATTCTATTCTTTTAAAAACGGTTGAGAAGCTTTGATCTGCCATGTTATTGTAAGCGATAGTGTTTGTAGTGATTGTACAAGGTGCTGTGTCTTGTTGTAATCTTACTTCTACGTATACACTATCCCGCTTGGTACAATTGTTATCATCAAGAGAATTCACATTGAGATAATACCAGCCACTGTTATTCATCTGTGCATTGGTGATTTCTTCGGAAGCGTATTGACTAGTGAAGTTATAAGGTCCATACCACTGATAAGTTGTTCCATCAATTTCCCCAGTCCATATTTTTAGTGTTTGTCCAACTGTGATGGGAGAATTGGAATATGCCCTTGCCCTATTAATCTGCGAACAATTGTTGGTGTTTTTTTCACATGAAGTGAAAATGATGATCACCGATAAAAATAGAAAACTTAGTTTTTGCATTGTGTTTATTTGATTATTTGAGGTCAAAGGTAATGTTTTTGATAAAATGGGAAATGGCGCCGGTGTTCCGCAGGGCACCGGTGACATGAAAGAACTTAAAGGACTCTGTCCTTGTACTAACTGCTATTTAATTATATACTATTTTGATCCGAAAGCTTTGTAATTACTCGTTTTATTCCTTTTTTATTAAGTTGTTTTTCACCTTGTATTTTAATAGCAATGTTTCATTTTTGAAATAAAAAATGTCTTCTAAATACAAACCCCGCAATCAAGAAAATCCTCATTTTATAACCTTTACTATTGTTGGCTGGATTGATGTTTTTACAAGAGATATTTATAAAGACATTTTTGTAAACAGTTTGAAGTTTTGTATTGAAAATAAAGGAATAGAACTTCATGCATGGGTAATCATGACGAATCACGTTCATTTAATTGTAAGCACGAAAAAAAACAATATTTCTGATTTTGTCAGAGACATCAAAAAGTATACTTGTAGGAAAATAATAGAAGCTATGCTTAACAACAAGCGAGAAAGTAGAAAAGAATGGATAGTAAATATGCTTGAGTTTGCGGGCAAAACAAATAAGGACAACATTAATTTTCAGTTCTGGAAAAAATATTTCCATCCGATAGAACTCAATACTCCAAGGAGGCTTGAAATTGTAATGGCTTATCTTCATAATAACCCTGTTAAAGCCGGGTTGGTATGGGAACCCTGGCATTATAAATATAGCAGTGGGATTGATTATTATACGAAGGAAAAGGGGTTGTTGGATTTGGTGTTGATTTAGGTAGGACTAAGTCCTTGAGCGCTGTTGGGCACCGGTCGGGAGACCGTCGCCAATCTTCGGGAGACCGTCGCCAATCTTCGGGAGACCGTCGCCATTCTCAAAGATCTCTAATCCTCAATCAAATCCCCTAAATGTAATTTCAACGCATTTACTGAAATGCTGATTTCCCAAAATGAAATGCCTAAAGAAATCAACAGGCTCAAAATACTCCCGCCAAAAAGATAGATTGCAACAACGTGCTCTCCCAAGAACAACAACATCATCGCAAATACAGAAAGAAATAAACAAAGCACACCCATCAACTGCATATAACGGATAAGCGTTAACCGAAGATTCAGATTTTTTATTTCCAGTAAAATGTTTTTGTTCTCTTCCTTTTTATATGTCTTTTTTAATTCTCTGATTAATTGAGCGATGGTAAGAAATCGGTTCGTATATGCCAGCAGAATCAATGTTGTTGCTGAAAAAAGCAAAGCAGGAGTTTCAATAGTTAATGTCATGTGGTAATTAATTGTTTTACAAATGTCCTCATTTTATTCAATAAGTTAATATAAATAAGCATTTTCGTTTTGCGATATTTATATCTGATTGTATAATATAAGTAATCGTAAAATACACTTAGTATTTATCTATTAAAAATTTAAACAGTTTATTCTCATTTGATTATTTGTAAATACCATTAAAAAACTGAATAATTGAAAAAAAATAATTCATAACTTTCAAGCTTGTAATCAGAAGCTGTAATCATTAATTATGCAATTTGAAAGGCTAAATTTAATCAGGTGTCCCATTTCCAAAACAGCCTTAAGATTTCAACTTATTTCTGAATTTGAAAAATCGTACAAAAATGAAGTGATCACAGAAATCAATGAAGGACTTTTGTTTTCTGAAACTGGATTTGTATTTCCCATAATTGATGGTATTCCCAGACTTCTCATTGAGTCTTTTTATGATTATTCTGATTTTCTAAAAAGATATGTGAAACAATACGAAGAAATCAATTTAAGTATCAAAGAAAAACACAAAGGATTAATTGAATATTGTATCAATAAAAATAAAAAATCAAAACAGACTTTCGAGTTTGAATGGAGTTTTTTAAATCCTCAAAAAAAAGATAAAATCTGGAACGATGATTTAGAAAATCTGAGCAAAGTATTTCTTAATGAAATGGGGGAATCTCCGGATTATTTTAACGGTAAATATATAATGGATGTGGGATGTGGTCATGGACTAATGACAACTTGTATTGCCAGCCTTTCAAAACTTGCAATTGGAATTGAATTGAGCAGGGCCATCGAAAATGCATATAAAAGAAATCAAAATAAAAACGTTTTTTATATGCAAGCCGACTTGCAGTTTCTTCCATTTGAAGATCATAGTATAGATGTAATCTATTCAAGCGGTGTAATTCATCATACCAATAATACGGAATTGTCGCTTTCTCTAATTGAGGCGGCATTAAAATCTAAAGGAAAATTGTGTTTATGGCTTTATCATTCCCAAGAAAGCAGTATTCATAAATTATTTTTATGGCTTAGGAAATTCACAAAAAACATTCCTTTAAAAATTTCATTTATGTTTATTATGATTTTCATTTTCCCCTTTTCTTTTATATTTAAAAAATTAAAAAACAAAAAGTCTAATAATTACAGAGAAGAAATCATTGATTTGCTTGATCAGTTTACTCCTGAATTTAGATATGAAATACCTCATGATATAGCAACCCATTGGTTGAAACGCAGACAATTCAAAAAAATAAAAATAACTTCATTAAATCAATATGGCTTTTCAATTGTTGGAGAAAAATCTACTTAAATCATACCATTATTTCAACGAATAGTTTTATGCAAATTAGTATTTGAAAAAAATATTTAAACAGAATAGAAAAAGAAAACAAAAAGATGAAAATAACACGTATCCGGAATTTTAAAACTTTAACACTACAATTTATATTTTGTATTATTTTCAATGCTGCTCATGCACAGAAATCCGACAGCATGTTTCTCAAAATAAATAAATCTCATTTTCTTCAAGGCGATACGTTGAATCTTGAAATTGAACTATCGAATTATCGAGAAGTTTCTAATTCGGCAACCATTCATTTATGGATTGAGGAGATTAAGACAGGAAAAAAATGGCACTATCGATATCCACTTCTTAATGGCGTATTAAGTGCAAAATTGATTATTGGGAATCAGATAAATGATGGTAATTATGCACTCAATGTTTTATTGCAAAAGAAATTCTTTACTCTAGAAGGAAAATTAGTTAATCAGGATGACAAAGATGTTGTGTTAAATTACTTCCTGCTTACTAAAAATATGCAAATGGCTTCAAATGTAATATCATTAGATAAATCGAAATCCTTTACAATAAACAATTTGTTGTTTCAGGATTCGGCGTCTATATTCTTTTCAAAACCCAAACATAAAAATGATCAATTGCAAATTGAAATTAAAACTCCTCTGGATTCCAATATAATTGCAATAGATACTATAACCAGATTTATTAAGATTGGTAAGATTGCTGATGTTTCAGATACGATAATAACAAAAACATCATCCTACCAATTTACTACCAATAATAACTTGTATACTACTATTATGCCGGAGTTAATTGTAAAAGCCAAATCAAAAAAATTAATTGATGATTATGAAAAAGAAAATGTATCGGGATTATTTGCAGGTTCAGATGCAACTGTGTTAGATGGTTTAGAATCGGATGAAATTGCTAATGCTAATGATTTATTTAATTATCTTACCACAAAAGTTGGAGGGTTGAATATCAAATTTGATGAAGAGGGCAATCGTGAATTAACGTGGCGCAAACGTTCTGCAGAAATTTATATAAATGAAATTAAAGTAGATCCTGAATTTGCTTTAGATATTATTACTTCCGACATTGCCATGATTAAAATATTTCAACCTGGAGTCCCTGTGTCATTTAGCTCTGGCGCCGGCGGAACTATAGCGATTTATTTAAAAAATGGAGCCTATAAAAAACCAAATAAAATTGGAAATCATTTTTGCATTTTAGGATATACAGGATTAGAATCTACCTGGAAATAAACTCATAAAAAAACCCTCTTGATTTTGCAAGAGGGTTGAAATAAAATTATTACATTTTAAAAAATATTTTAGAATATATACCTCACTCCAAATTGCATTTGCCAGCGAGATTGTAAATCAGGACTTGCGGTAAATGTATTTTTTAAATTGGTATCAAACTGATAAATCGGTTCGTTGCCGTTATTTAGCTTAACAGAAAGCGGTTGATAAAAACCTGTAGTACTTGCATATTTTTTCACGCCCCACTTGCTGCTTAATAAATTTCCCAAGTTTACCAAATCAAAACTTAATTGAATGCTATTTTTGGTATTCTTCATTTTAAAGTCTTGCATAACTCTCATGTCTACCTGTCCAAACCAAGGTGTTTCTGCTTCATATTTTTCGGTATAAGCACCTCTTCTCGAACTTAAATATTTATCCTGATTAATAAATGATTTTAACGCTTCACGCTGTGCATTTGCATCCTGTATAATGCCATTAATATCTGTAAGCGGATCAAAATTCATAACATCAATTTCTGCATTTGTAGGTACATACATTAAATCATTGCTGCCTGTTCCATCATTATTGATATCGCCACCATAAACATAAGCATATCTATTTCCACTTGTCCAGCTTCCAAAAACAGAAATGGTTGTTGCCATATTCTTTTGTTTTCCGTACTCATATTTTTTAGAAAGTGCAGTTATAATACGATGTTTATTCCCATACAAAGAAGGAGTAAGTCTGGCTTCATTGGCATTATTTAATATGGGATTTCTGTCAAAGGCATCTCCAGAAATTTCTGCTGAAATTGAACTTGCATCTTTAGCAATCAAATAATTGTAAGCCACCATTGTATATAATCCCTTTTTAAATGTTCGCTGTGCCTGCATTGTAAAATTAAACTGATAACCTACTTTGGTATTGGTAAAAACATAAACATTGTTAGCACCTTGATCAGCTGAAGTATAAATTTTTCTTTGATCGCCTGTTCCTGAATTTAACTGGCCCGTTGGATTTCCTAATTTATAATTTCTAACCATCATTGCATTAACATCTTTGGTATAGGCTACATCAACGGTGAGAAGTGTACCTGAATGCAATTTTAAATCAGATCCAATATTTGATCTCCAAACCTGAGGCCATCTAAATTTACTGTCTGTAGCGTTATAATAATAGCTAAAAGGATTGCCAATATGATTTCCTATCCATACAAATGGAAATCTTCCTGTAAATAAACCTGTTCCGCCTCTAACCTGTAGCGTTTTGTTTCCTTTGGCATCCCAGTTAAAACCAAGTCTTGGAGAAGGCAAGGTTCCCTTCGGAAGTTTAGTATTATCTAATTGTTTACCAACACCATTACTTACCGGATTTCCGTTTGCATCAAATAATATTAATGGATCGTTATTAGGTACCGTTGGCGAACCTGTTGTATAGCTTCCTGCAAAAGTTCCGTCTGCGTTCATGTTTGGACTACTATAACTTGCATTGAAAATAGATGACTTATCAATTCTTAACCCATAAGTCAATTTAAATCGTTTACTTACCTGCCAGTCATCCTGAATATAAGCTGATAATTGAGCTACTGTTAAATAATACCAGGACCATTGATCGGCAATAGCGCGATTATGCGCATAAGTTACATCTGCATCTAATGGGTAAGCTCCAAATACAGAATTGCCTCCAACTGGTACACTATCTTTAAAAGTTTGTATGTCAATATCGCTGAATATAGCATTACCATATCCCGTTAGGTTAAAGCTATTGGCAAATTTAAAAGACTCATAAGAAATACCCACCGTAATTGTGTGGCGGTCTTTATAAATACTAAAATCATTGGTAGCCTGAAATGCTTTTTGATTAAGTATATTATTTATAGAAAAGGGTTCATGACCGGCAATAATATATCTGGTTCCATACTTAGTTATATTAATTACCGGAAATGGAGTTGAGAATGGAATTCTTTTATCATTAAATGCAGTATATACAATTCTTAATTTGTTAGCATAATTTCCCTGCCAGTTTGATTTTAATTCGGAACTGATTGAATTTAGTTTATTGATGATATTATATCCAGAATTTTCAAATTGCATTGTTGTATAATCTGGTCCTCTTCTTCCAATCGCGCTGGGATGAGCAGGTTTTTCTTTTGATGCATCAAGGCCATTATAAGTGAATGATAATTTGTGAATACTATTGATGTTCCAGTCTAATTTTGCCAGCCATTTATAGTTTTTCTGTTGATGACTGAAACCCTGATAAGCTCCTGTTTCATAACCAAATCTTGTTCTTAAAATATTACTTACTGCTATAAGATCTTCCTCAAGCACTCTTGATGTGTTGGGTAGTCCTGCATTGCTTGCATTTCTTGCACGATAAGCAGAGGCCTCATCACTGCGTTGTTCTGTTTCGATGTTGGCAAAATAATATAATTTATTTTTTATGATGGCCCCACTCATTGAAGCACCACCCTGAAATTGCGATAAGTCAGGAATAGAAAATTTTGTTCCGTCAACCTTCTTACCGGTCATCGATTGATTTCTGAAAAATCCGTAAATCGTACCCGTTGATTTATTGCTTCCTGATTTAGTAACAGTATTGATACCGGCCCCTGTAAATCCTGCTTGTGTAACATCATAGGGAGCTATATTTATTTGTATTTGATCAATGGCATCCAAAGATACCGGTTGCGCATTAGTTTGACCACCTGGAGTAGGAGCATCTAAACCAAATGGATTATTAAAGACGGCACCATCAAGTGAAAAATTATTATACTGACCATTTCTTCCTGCAAATGACATTCCATTATAGGTTGATGACGCGGAAGGAGTCAATCTTAAAAAATCGTCGGCTGATCTTGAGATTGTTGGCATCGTTCTTAATTGCCTGCTGCTAATGTTAGTGGAAGCCCCGGTTTTTTTATGATCAAAAATCGTAGCATTCGTTTGAACAACCACGTTTGTTAATAGTTGAGTTTCTTTTGGTTCAAGGATATATTCTAAACTGTTGTTTAAACCAAGTTGAAGATAAATATCATTAAATGCGCTTTCCTTAAAGTTGATATGACTTATAGAAATCTTGTAAGGACCACCAACTCTTAGATTGGATACAATAAATCCTCCATTAGATTTAGTTATCAATTCTTCTTTTATTCCAGCCTCCTTAAATTCAAGGGTAACTGTAGCTCCGGCTATAGATTCGCCATTTTTATTAATTACAAAACCAGACATTGTAGCTGTAGTAACCTGAGCTGTTGTTATGAACTGAAGTAAAAAAAATAAAACAGTAATAAAGATTGATTTCATAAAGACTTTTATTTTTTGAATAAATGGTTTAAAATTTGACATTAAATATAAGCGTAAAATCTGTTATCTATAATTAAGTTATTTTAAAACAAAAAGGGCTGCAAATGAATGCAACCCTCTTGTATATATAAAATTATTACTTTATTAATTTAACGCAATACAATAATCGCCGTAATGTATTTTAAGCCATTTTTTTAAATTCTCTTTGTTTTCCAGTAAATCCTGAGCATATTTTAATACTACAAATTCTTTATATTCTTCTGGTCTTACAATCCGGAATTTACCATTATTCATAAAACCAATTATAGAACCGGAACCATTATTATCATATAAATAAACAGGCAATCCTTTTATTTCTCCTATAGGTTGAACTCTACTTGCGGCATCAATTGCAAGTTCTATAATCTCATTGGGCTTAGCTATCGGAGATGGTGTTGGATCTAGAATTTCTTTTCTCATCACCTGCTCAGAACTCGTGAGCATAGAAACTGGTTTAACTACAACAGGAATATAAAGTGGAATATTTACTACATCACCGTAATAAATACTTGAAGTATCTATACATTTATACTCATTTACAACCACTGGTGAAATTCGATTGTCATACATCGGCATAGGAGCGTCTGCATTAATAATCTGATTTTCTAATTCACGCTGATAAAATCTGTATTCATCTACTTCCTGAAAATATTGACTGTAATCGATGTCTTTATATTTTGGGCTGGGTTTAATTGCCATAAATTTTTCATCTTCATTTGGCAAAGCACCATCTTTTCGAATTACAAAAAACAAACTTCTTGCTTGTTGAAGGGTTACAAAAATGTCTTTCTTGTCTTTTTCAGATCTGACATCTCTGGTTCGGGTTTTCTTGTACAAACTACTTTTTTCGAAAAAGTCATTCACCTTTACAGCATTGTTGTAAATAAACATACTGTCTTTGAGATCAGGACAATTTACTTGTTTGTTGAAAACGTTTGCGCATTGGCTGAAAGATGCGGATGCCCACATCATTACGATGGTTAGTGTTAGTTTCATAGAGGTTACGGTTTAGAACTATATAACTGAAAATTTAAACTTTTATTATGTTTTTTAAAAGAATTATTCTTCAATTAATATAAACAATTGAATTTCAGCATAATTAATAACAGGTTATTTACCCTCAGCTTTTGCAGTTGAAGTAATTATACTTTTCTAAAAAGGAAATAATCAGTCAATTAGTAAAAAAAATTTACATCTGACATGTTAAATCGAAGCAATACAATATGCACCATAATGAAGTTTAATCCATTTATTAAGATTCTCAATATTCTCCAGTAGATTCTGAGCATATTTTTGAACAACAAACTTTTTGTATTCCTCCGGCCTTAATTTTCTGAAGACACGGTTTTTTATAAAACCGATAATAGAACCTGATCCATATTGATTGTACAAAAACACAGGGGAACCCGTGGGTATGATTTCGGTCTTTAATACATCAACAACTTTTATTTTAGTGGACATGGTTTCATTATGCTTTTCATTTTGCAATAAATGATTACGCAATTCATGTTCAGATAAAGTTAATAATGAAAATGGTTTTACTATAACAGGTATATATAGTGGAATGTTAACAATATCGCCATAATAAATACTTGAAGAGTCCACACATTTATATTCATTGATGAGAAAGGGATTAATTCTTTTATCATACGCTGGCATTGGAGCATCACTATTAATTATTTGATTTTCTAATTCACGCTGGTAAAATATGTTGTCATCAACCTGACGAAAATATTGAGCGTAATTAATGTCTTTGTATAATGGATTCGGTTTTACATAAGCCGATTTATCCTGTTTGTTATTAACATCTTCATTACTTCTTAAAATATAAAATAAATTTCTGGCTTGTTGAAGCAAGACAAATACTTCCTTTTTATCTTTTTGGGTTTTTATTTCCCTTGTCCGTGTTTTTATATAAGCTCGATTTGAATCAAAAAAAGCATTTACCCGGATTGCATTATAATATATAAACAAACTATCCTTAAAATCTGAACCCGTTGATTTTTTACCCAACACGTTCACACTTTGACTATAAGCAATTGAAATTCCCATTATTAATAAAATAAGAATAAATTTTCTGTTGTAACTCGGTATATTTTTCATCTCAATCAATCTCTTAAATTTCTTCAATCATTTGAAAAATTATTTTAAACATCTTCAAATAAATGAATAACAATATTCAGATTATTTGCAGCCGAATCCTAAAACTAAAATCATCTTCTTTATTGATAGTTTTACTAAAATTTAGTAATGATGGATATTGTAAGGGATGCTATTTATTTGATTTCAAAAAACAGTTATGAAAACGTTTATTATAAAGGCACATTCAATTCATATGAAAGACTGTTGAAACGGAATTCTTTATGAATGGGAAATCTTTTGCCGACGTAACTCAATTTATTATCAGCAGAAAAAGAAAGGTGTGCATTTATGGAAATAAGAAAAATAAAATTTGTGGAACGTATTGGATTCAAACCAATGACCCTCAAGTTGTCGACGTGATGCTCTAAACCACCTGAGCTAATATATAGGCATGTAAAAATACAAATCAACTGTTAAAATGCGTTAAATTAAAAATTATTTTATCCGTCATTAAATGAATTTCATTTATTTTTAAATGATTTATATCTTTAAATAATTTCTGCACTAAAAAATAAATGAAAATGAAAAATTTATTACGAACACTTTTTTTTCTATTAATGATTTTCTTTTTTTCGAATGGTAAAGCACAATCTACTCAGAAGCCGGATTCTCTCGGTTTGCCTGGAGATAATCTGAATCTTTATGCTGTATTACAATTGTTTCAAGAATCAGAAACACTTGAAAGTTTCGAAAGAAAATTAAATGCCGAAGATTCTAAAATCAATAATCTTGATTTAAATGGAGACAATAAAACAGACTACATAAGAGTCATTGATAAACCTGATGGTAAAGCACATAATATAATATTACAGGTTCCCATAAACGATAAAGAGAATCAGGATGTAGCGGTTTTTATAGTAGATAAAAATGATAAAGGCGAAGTGCAGATACAATTAATTGGAGACGAAGATTTATATGGAAAAGATTACATCATTGAACCAAATTACAAAGATGCTGAAGCTACAGCGGAAACACCTAATCCGGGTTATGTAAAAGAATCTACCCAAAAATCTGTTGATCAAAATGGAAACACTACTATTATCAATAATTACACAACATCTCAAACGGCCTCGTGGCCAGTTGTAGAATATATTTATACACCAACGTATGTTGTATATGTGTCGCCTTGGAGATGGAGTTATTATCCTTCTTACTGGAACCCATGGACGCCATGGTATTGGCATTCATATTATGGGTATCATTATCATTATTATAACAGTTACTATGGTAATTATCACCATAGTAATTATTATCGTAGTCCACTGGTACGTTCATCTTATTATAACAGCCGGAGCATCTCAATCACTTATAATTCAAGAAGTCAATCAGGAGACTTTAGAAAAACTTATACTCATCCTGAAACAAGAAAAGCAGGAGATGATTTATATAAAAAAGATAAAATGGCAAGCGATCGAAATAAGAAGATGCAAATGAACCATCCTTCATCAAAACCTGCCTTAACTAATCCCGCAACAACAAGACCTTCAAATAACAAGCCTGCTCATTCTTTACCTGTAAATAGCCGTCCGGTTTCTACAAGACCTTCACATGCAAGTCCGTCGCCCACAAAACCTTCAAATACAAGACCTGAAATACCACAACATGGAAATACAAGACCATCATTCAATCAGCGGCCAGCTATTCAGCATCCACAAAGCAGGCCTCAACAATCAAGGCCTGAAAATTTAAACTCTTCATCTAAGAACAGGAGAAGGCCGGGAAATTAATTTTAAGTATAGCACATGTTAAACAGCAAATGAAATAAAAATATTGATAACTATTGTACATTTTCCCCGATTGAATTTAAATGATAATTCAATCGGGGATTTTTAAAATTTATTATCATCTACATCTTTAATGAACTGGATGACTCCGTTCATAAATATTATTTGATCGTCCCACATACACAAGTGACTACCATTTGGACAGTATAAATAACGACCATGCTTAACTGCTTTACTTTGTGCTTCCATTGCATCAGGATCCATGGTATCAAATTTGGCACCGATCATTAAGGTTGGAATGGTTATTTCTTTGAGTTGATCTTTGATATTCCAATTTACCAGACTACCACCAACACCAAACTCAGAAGGGCCTTGCATCATGGTGTATATCTTGCTGTTCACATGTTTGAACGCTCTGTTGACGGCTTCAGGCCATTCGGGCAAGCGACATAAATGTTGGTTGTAAAAGTTCGGCATCAACAATTCCATGTATTTAGGATTGCTATAATCGTCTTTCGCTTCAATTTCTCTGATTTGTTTTAATACATCAGGATTCATTTGTTTAGCTAAAACATCATTGGCATATTTGCCATAGTCCGGACAACTTGCCATCATATCGGCAACCATCAATCCTTTTAAATGATGCTGATATTTCAATGAATATTGCATAGCCAATAAACCTCCCCATGAATTACCGAGTATATAAAAATTAGTACTGTCTGCATGTATGGCTTCACGAACTTGATCTACTTCTTCAACGAATCGGTCTAATGTCCAAAGTGAAGTATCATTGGGTTGGTCGCTATAATAAGAACCTAGCTGATCGTATTCATAAAACTCAAAACCTTCTTGAGGGAAAAAACTTTCGAAGCATTCCATGTATTCGTGTGTCATTGCAGGCCCGCCGTGTAACAACAATATTTTTATTCTGGGGTTATTTCCAAATCTTTTGGTCCATACTTTGAAAGTTCCTTTGTCAGTTTTTATGGGTATCATTTTTACACCGGCAGCTTGCACACCGCTATCACCATAATTGAAGTATTCTTTTACAGACAAGGTTTTATTGTCTATTTTATTTTCTTTACAAGAAATTAAAAATAGTAAAGCGATGAAAAAGTATTTATTCATAATTATAAATGTAAAGTCAAATTTTAAAAGTAAAAATTGATGAATTTATTTTTTTAAATTTTGAATTTGTTTTAAATAAGTCTAAATGTAAAATTAAAAAGCCAAAATTGATGAATTCACTTTTTTAACTTTTGAATTTGTTTTAATTACTCCAATATTCAAAACCCAGCAACCTCGCCAGTTCTACTTTAGATTGACAAAGCTGGTATTCATATTGTAATTTACTGAAAGCGGCTTTCTCAACATTCGTGGCAGCGGCAGTTACATCCAAATAAGTGGCAACACCATTGCGGTAACGTGATGCTGTGATTTGCTGGGCTTGCTTAGTTACCTGTAATTGGTTTTCTGTGTTGGCTATTCTTTCAACTGAAGCGTTGATGTCCAATAACGTTTGATCAATATCTTTTTTATAAGTACTGAGTAATGTAGTTTGTGATAATTGATTTTGTTTTACAATTGTTTCCTGAAACTTGATTTGCTGCTTTGTCTTACCGAAGCTATAAATTGGCAAACTGAAAGTTAATCCGGCTAGGTAATTAAATCGAATATCATTTACATCAGGCACATATCCATTTTTAATTCCTGTTGCTGCGTTTAATGATAAACGAGGTTTGCTATTGAGTTTTGTAATATCTATATCTTTTTGTGAAGAAATGATTTTGTCTTTAGCCAGTTTGAATTCGGGATTGTTGGCTTCAGCAATTCCAACTCCTGCACCATTTATTTCTACATCAAAATCGAATTTATCGTTTTCAGAAGTATTTTTACCAGATGTATATTCAAGCAGATTCAATTGTTTGTTGAGGTTATTGATTAAGTCTATTTTTCTATTTTGTTCTGCGTCTATATTTGATTGTAAGTTGAGAACATCAATTTGCAACAAATCTCCGTTTTTCATTTTATTTTCAGCCATTTGTTTGTTTTGTCTGAAATATTCAATAATACTGTCCTGAATAATAATTGCTTTTTTGAAATAAACTATATTATAATAAATAGCAACAACTTGATTGGCTAGTTGATTTTTAGCAATTTTTACATTGTCTTTAGAAATTTCGATTTCAGCTTTTGCCTTATTGATATTTGATTTCAACCTGCCGAAATCAAGTAGGGTGTAGGTTGTTCCAACTGAAGCCGCAACATTATTTACGGGCGCAAATTGAATTTCATTTCCGTTGATAGGAAAAGAAATTTTTGGCATGATATAATTATAAGAAGCGCTGAAGCTAATATCCGGTGTTTTGTTTAAAGAAGTCAACGCTAATTTTTCTTCACCTGTTTTTACGCTATTTTCTACTTCCTGAATTTTTGGAAAGAAAGAAAAGGATTGATTGATTAAGGATTTCAAATCAGTATTGATTTTCACCTGTTCAAACGAAATCAAGGAAATCATCAAAAAAATGCTTAAAAGAATTATTTTTTTCATCAGTATCTATAATTAAAATTAATGAGCTTCTGAAGTAGCTTTCATCGCTACGGCTGCTTCAGTTGCAGTTTTTTTCTTCACTCTTAAAAATGCGACCATTGGCAATACCAACAAAAAGAAGATGCCAATTAATCGAAAAGAATCCAGATAACTTAAGTAATAGGCTTGTTTATCAACGGCATAACTAATTGTCGTATATGCTTTAGTGGTAGCTCCAGCTACATCACCTGTTTTGGCAATGATACCTTGTGAAATGGCATTCACTCTTTCGTTCAATTGAAATGAACCTGCTGGCATAGCGCTTACCAAATCAGAGCGATGTTGGGCATATCTTGTGGCTACAAAATTATTGGCAACAGCAATTCCAAAAGCACCACCCAATTGCCGAATCATATTGTTTAAAGAAATTCCTGTTGGGTAATCTTTAGGCTCCAACCCCACAACAGCCTGATTGATTAAAGGCAACTGACAAAAAGCGATACCCACAGCTCTTATCAATAATGGTAAAAAGAAATCTGATTTACCAACATCCGGGCTGACACTAGCACTCATAAATGCGTAAACAGAAAATAAAATATAACCGATAATGATTAAAGGAATTGGTGTGACGCCTTTGCTCATCATTTTTCCGATGATAGGCATAAGTACTACAGCCGCTAGGGTTGGCAGCAGCAGTGAATTGCCAGTTTCAAAAGCAGTAAAACCCAATACTCTTTGGGCCAAAACTGGATAAATAAAGACTGATGTAAACAAACCAAATCCCGCGACAAATGTGAATATGGCTGTAAAGGCAAGATTTCGATTTCCCAGCAATCTTATGTTTACAGCAGGTTGCGGAATACTCAGTTCATAAAATATAAATCCTACTAAACCCACTACAGCAATGACAGAACAAATTCTTATCGCTTCACTATTCAGCCAATCTTCAGCTTGTCCTCTTTCCAACACAAATTGCAGGCAACCGATTCCTGCCATCAGCAATAATATTCCTGTATAATCAATTTTTATTTTGTCTTTGTGTTTGCCTTCGTTAGGTTTTTTCTCAACAAAATAAAAAGTAAGTAATGTAGCCGCAATTCCAACCGGAATATTAATCATGAATATCAATGGCCATGATGAATGATCTATGATATATCCGCCTAGTGTCGGTCCTAACGTTGGTCCTAACACGATACCCATCCCAAATAAACCTGCTGCAATTGGACGATCTTTAGGTTCGAAGGCATCAAATAAAATTGATTGTGAAGTGGATAATAATGCACCACCACCAATTCCTTGAATAAATCGCCAGCCAATCAGTTCTACTAACGTAGTAGATTGGCCACACATATAAGAAGCGATGGTGAAAATTATCATCGACACGATATAGTAATTCTTTCTTCCAAAATAAGAAGCCAAAAATCCGGTAAGCGGAATGATGATTACGTTGGCAATCGCATAGGAAGTAATTACCCAGCTGATGTCTTCAATATTTACACCCAGACTTCCGCTCATTTCACTCAATGCAACATTTACAATGGAAGTATCGATCAACTCCATAACGGCAGCGGTTACGGTAGTCAATACGATAATGGCCCTTGCAATTCCTTTGGGAGTGGTTGACATCAGTCTTTTATTTGATTTCAGCAGTTACAAAAACACTTAACCCTGCCCGTAATATAGATTTATATTTTTCTATTTCGTTGATTTTTATTTTAACGGGAACACGCTGAGAAACCTTCACAAAATTTCCGCTAGAATTATCAGGAGGCAGCAAAGCGAATTTGGCACCGGTAGCATCGCTAATACTTTCAATTGTACCTGTTATTTTTTCATTTGGGAAAGCGTCGATTCTAATATCAACTTGTTTTCCAGTATAAAGATTTTTGATTTGGTCTTCTTTAAAGTTAGCGGTTATCCAATAAGTGCTGTCATTAACGATAGCGAATAGGGGCGTACCTGCTTGCACAAATTGCCCCGTGGTAATATTTTTCTTTCCGATTTTTCCGTTTGAAGGAGCGTAGATTTTGGTGTAAGTAAGTTTCAGTTTTGTTTCTGCAATTTTGGTGCTTTTTACATTCAGCATGGCTTCGCTTTTCTTTACCAAAGATTCCAGCACAGGAATTTTGCTCTGTGCAGCTGTCAAGTCGTTTTGAGCATTGCTGAAAACTTTTTGAGCGGTTTCGAAACCATATTTAGAATCGTCTAGCTGTTTTTGAGTAATGGCCTGATCGGCAAAAAGATTTTTATTTCGGTTATATTCATTTATTGCCTGTTGCATTTTTACGTTGGCCACGTCAATATTTCCTTTATTTACTTTTAATGAAATCAAAGCATTTTGAACCGAAGCTTTAGCATTAGCTATATCTGCCTGTACTTGTGCAGAGTCGGCTTCCATTTCGGCCAATTGGCTTTGAAGTTCGGCATCATCCAATTCAACGAGGAATTGGCCGATACTAACACTGTCGAAATCCTGAACCATCAGAGTCTTCACATAACCCGATGTACGGGGCAGGATGGGCATGATTTGCGTTTCAATCTGGGCGTTGTCGGTGGTTTCGTGTGTAAGACTGAAATTTATTTTTTTATAGCCGAAGTAGATGGCTGTGAGAAGAATCGTTCCGAAGATAATCGGTTTGATTAGTTTTTTCTTATTTGACATTATGAATATATATTAATAAAACAATTCAAAAAACATTGAGATACAGCAATTAAACATTAAAAAATTTAAAATTCAAAACCTCAGTAAGTTTATTTTGATAAACAAGACTTGGATGGTTTTTGTTTAATTTTTATCGAATAATAATTTATTTTAATTAACGGGCAACGAAACCGTATAAAATGGACTCGTTTATTTACACAAATTGAAACCGATTAATTAAAAAATTTCAGCAAAGGTAAACTTAAAAAAACGAGAATAATATTTTAAAAATAAGGGTTTGAAATATGGAAATAAAAATTATTATTACTCGCCAATATTAAATATCTTGTGTGCGCCGTAAAGTATGATTTTAAGAAGGTTGTGCTGTGTATTATTCCTACCTATATAAGACTCGAATCTGTATCTGTTGAAACGTTTTAAATTAGCTTTTCATAAAAGGTTTAATTATCTAATTACAAATTTTGGAATTTGAGAGTTGGAAGCTTCTAATCATCCAATTTTTAATCTTTTATTTAAAAAGTTAATTCTTGGACTTTAAGTAAATTAAATCGAAACAAAGCAATTGTATGAAGCTATTAAAATTCACAAAAATGATTCGCTTATTTCTAATCTTCTTATTTTCATTTTTATTTAAAATCAATTGTTATTCTCAAACAATTGCTGATGTGCCGGGTAAATATGAGTATTATATTTCCATTAAGGGAATTAAAAGTAAATCAGATGTTGCTTTTATTGAAGATAAAATAATGCAAGAGAAAGGAGTGACTTTTTTTTTATGTGATCGATTTCCGGTGAGATATTGTCTTTTAAAATCTGACTTGTCAATTACTAAAACTCAGTTTGATAGTTGGCTGGATAAATCAAAAGGGTACAAGCTTTTATTCTTTGGACTTGGAATTGAATCCAAAGAAAGCGCTATTGTTGCCAGCATGAAAAGCACTCAATAATTAATAATTCATGAAAAGAATTGGGATTTTACTTATTGGGTTATTTTTTATAAAGCAAGCTACTGCTCAGGTGTTTACTGGGTCTGGTGGTGCAATACCTGATGCAGGCAATAATTTCACTTGTTTTCCTGTAACTGTCACCGGTGTTGGAACAATCAACTCATCTTATGGTCTCTCTTCTGTTACCATTAATATCAATCATACTTATGATGCTGATTTGATAATTAACCTGCATGCTCCTGATGGAACAGTTATCAGTTTGACAAATCAGAATGGAGGTTCCGGAAATAATTATAAC
>CANFGZ010000022.1 GCA_947446585.1 Chitinophagaceae bacterium
AACACCCGAATTAAAACATAAATTAGCCATCGCAACTCAATCCTCATCTCCAAATCAAAACTCAATGATTGATTCCAGAAAGAAAATGATGGACGTCGAAGATGAAATTGTTTCTGATGATTCTTTGGATATTGATTTTAATGAAAATAAAATGAAGAGCGCTCTTTCAATTGAAAATATGCTTGCTCAGATAGTGGGTATTATTATTGGTTCACCAGAATTCCAAAGAAAATAATTCTATTATGAATAACAGAAGAACATTTATTAAGTCTGGTGCAATTGCAGTTTTTGGGATTAGTTTAGGAGGTGTTCCTGCTTTTATAGCACGCGCTGCAGAACAGTATAAGAACACGATACTGTTTAAGAAGAAAAAAGTGCTGATCTGCATTTTTCAAAGAGGAGCAATGGATGGATTGATGGCTGTTTCGCCTTTCACGGATGCGTATTTTAAATTAGCCAGACCTACATTATTTATGTCTGCTGCAAAAGATGTAAAAAAAACTTCGTTAATTGATCTTGATGGAAAGTTTGGACTGCATCCTTCATTTTCGGCATTAGATTCTTTATTTAAAAATAAACAATTAGCTATTGTTCATGGAATAGGTTCTCCTAATAATACCCGCTCACATTTTGATGCACAGGATTATATGGAATCAGGAACGCCATTTGATAAAGGGAATCAAAGTGGTTGGCTGAATCGTGCGATAGGCTTGATGGGGCATGATGCAACTCCTTTCAGAGCAGTAAGTATGACAGAATCTTCTCCACGTTCTTTTTATGGGAATAATCCCACAATTTCGGTGAGTAATTTACAGGACTTTGCCATAAGACGCAACAGAAATATCTCGGAAATGAATTTGTCGGCACAGAGTTTTGAAGATCTTTATGATCAAACCACAAATGGGCTTTTTAAAGAAACCAGCAAAGAAACTTTTGAAGCCGTAAATATGTTGTCAAAGGTGAATGTAAAAACTTATCAACCTACTAACGGAGCTCAATACCCCAATACCAGACTCGGAAATTCTTTAAAACAACTTGCTCAGTTAATTAAAGTGGATGTAGGTCTTGAGATTGGTTTTGCTGAATCAACGGGATGGGATACTCATTTTAATCAGGGAACAGACAGCGGCGGATTTGCTAGAAGCGCTAAAGATTTAGGCGATAGTATAGCCGCTTTCTGGACAGATATTGGGGAAGCTTATCATGACGAGGTAACGGTGATGACAATGACTGAATTTGGAAGAACGGTAAAGCAAAATGGATCAGGAGGTACAGATCATGGTAGAGCCTCTTGTAATTTTATTTTGGGTAATAGCGTTAATGGAGGTATAGTATATGGAGATATAAAGACTTTGGCAATTGAAAATCTTGAAGAGGGGAGAGATCTTGCGGTAAGTACTGATTTCAGATCGGTATTCAGTGAAGTGGCAGATAAACATTTGCGTTTAAATAATGACGGATTGTTGTTTCCGGGATGGAAAGGAGATCATTTGAAAATCATGAAAGGTCTATAAAATGGGTTAAATAAAAAACCGAAAAAATCTATAAATAAAATATATTAAATCAGAGGAGAGGTTACTTATCTGTTTCAATCATTTTTGCAAATCTTCTTTTATTTAAATATCCATGGAGGATGCGTCCCGTTCCAAAAATAATCAGACAATAACTAATTATAATAACAGCAAGATATTTTTCTCTGGAAAGTGGCAAAACATTTATAGCAATTCCGGAAACCAATTGCAAAGTGCCAGTGAGAATCAATTGATTCATTTTGTTTTTTCGATTAGAAATATATTCCGGTATTTGTTTAATGATTTCATTGGCGGAGTCTTCCTCTAGTCCTCGTTCCAGCAATCCTCCTGTAATATAAGCATCTGAATGATGTTGTTCTTTTTTTTCCAGAATATATTGGAGCAGGTGTCTTTCAATTTTATGAATGCTTATTGAATAATAAGTTGGTTCAATTTGTGGGTTTATTTTTTCGGGTATTAAAATTTTTCTTTTTTTCATCTCTTGCCAGAAGGCGCTTAGGGCTTCTGGTGTTAAATGGATCAGATCTTCTTCTGCAATCAGCAGTAGTTGCTGGTCAGTCATCTTATTATAATTCGCTATTATGGTATCAATGTTACTCAAGTTCAATTAGAAATGGGGGGTGAATTTTATTTTTCTTAGCAAAGATGGATTTTAATTGGTGGATTTCAATGGTTGTTATAAAGTAATCCACAAGTCGAAAAATATCTTTATTTGTCTGTAAAAAATAAATAGTTTTGCAAATAAAAAATAATCAACTCTTGAATTCATTATTATCATCAATACTTGCTGCATTTATTTTAGGATTCATTTCGGCTTGGATCATTCGAGCCCTATCTTTTCAAAAGTTAAAAAAGTCAAACAAAAGTATTCAGGGCTTTCTGGAAAGTGAAAGACTGGTTAAAGAAACTTTGCGTAAAGAAAATGCACTTGCTTTTCAATTAAAGAAAGATGTAGAAATTTCATTAGGCCATAAGCTAAAAGAGGCTGAGTCTACTATTAAGACAATGGATGAAAACATCTTGTTACTTCAAAAAAGTAATGAATTAATAGAGGCAGAATTTAAAGCTGCAGAGCCGGAGCTGTATCAATTGAAAATGAAATTAATAGAAGCGAATAATACCATTTCAAGATTGAAAGCTCAGCTTCATCAGTCGAAAATAGTTGCTTAATTATTGATTGGGAATTTTTATAAGTGCTATTTCAATACAGCCTCGTTTTAGTTTTAAATGATTTGATGTCTTTCAAAAGCATAACATTAATAATGTATTTTATGAAATTTATTAAACGGGCGATTTTAATTACTGCAGTAATTTTGGTTATTTATTTTATGGGTCCTTCACCTTCTACTCCTGTTTATAATAAAACATTTTCCAAAATTCCTGATTTGCCTAATCTTGAGGAATATATAAAAAACAATGAGGCCGCTCATCATCTAAAGAAAAATAATGAGGCCAGAATTATTTGGGCAAATGACAGTAACGTTCAAAAAACAAATTATGCCCTTGTTTATTTACATGGATTTTCTGCTTCTCAGGAGGAAGGTAATCCTGTTCACCAAAATATAGCGAAACGCTTTGGCTTCAATCTTTATTTGTCGAGGTTGTCACAACATGGAATTGATACCACTGATCAGTTAATCAATCTTACTGCAGATAATTATTGGGAATCTGCTAAAGAGGCCTTGGCTATTGGAAAAAAATTAGGTAATAAAGTTATACTGATGGGCACCAGCACCGGTTGTGCTCAAGCACTTCAATTAGCCGCAGCTTATCCTGAAGATATTGCCGCATTAATTTTGTATTCACCTAATATAGCCATTAAGGATAGTAAAGCTTTTTTATTGAATAATCCATGGGGTTTACAAATTTCAAGACTGGTAATTGGCAGCAAATATTTTGATCCAAAGGATAATCGCCCCATTTATAGTGCTTATTGGAATAAGCCATATCGATTAGAAGCGCTTGTTAATCTTCAGGAGATGATTGAGACGTCAATGAATAAAGAAACTTTTGAAAAAATAAAAATGCCTGTTTTGATGCTCTATTATTATAAAGATGAAGACAATCAAGATCAAGTTGTGGACTTGGGGGCCATGAAAAAAATGTTCGAGCAATTATCAACACCAGATTCATTAAAAATATCTAAAGCAATGCCTAATACTGGCGATCATGTTATTGCCTCTCCAATAAAATCAAAAGATATAGAATCTGTAGAGAAAGAAACCAGTAATTTCTTGTTGCAGAAACTACTGCTTAAATAGTTTTATTTACGATCAAGCTTTCACAAAAAGTAAAACCGCCCGAAATAGATCGAGCGGTTTTGATTATGATTTCAGAGTAAAGCCATGTTGATTAGCTGAACAAGCCACCTTTTTTAAGTGAACTTAATCCTTGGCCAATTAAAAATCCATTTTGATAAATCTCAATTTTGTAGTCGCCTTGAACAAAGTTGTTTTCAGGAACAAAAGAGAAGGTTACACTTTTAGATTTTGAAGTTTCAAGAGCCACTGGAAATTTAGCAGTGAAAAATTTATCACCTTCTTCTCTGGTTTTGAAAACACCTGAGAAATTATTTCCGCTGCTAACTGGTTTGCCATCAGGTCCTATTACAAGAACATAAAGATCAGTTGAGCCGTTTTTGATAATTCTGTTGCACAAGTCAAATTTCACAAGCATCTTGTCTACTTTTTTAGCAGATATAGATTCTTTTTCTTTACCATTTCTTTTGATATTTAATGGAGTGATAGAAATGTTAGAGGCATTTAATGTAGAGGCTACATCAACTTTTTGCTCTAATTCCTGTTTTGCAACAATCGTAGAACCTAATTCTTTAGTTAAGTTTTCTTTATCAGAAGTTAAAGCCTGATTTTTTTCTCCTAACACTTTATTGTCGTCAGTAAGTTTGGCAATAGTAGTTTCCATATCGGCAATTTTACTATTCAAACCTTTAATCAAAACTCTGGTTTTAACCAGTTCTGATTCAGTCATGTTTTTCTTGTTCAATAAACTGCGGATTTCAACTTTAGATTTTTCAATCTCATCAGTTTTCATGTCTAATTTCTGTCCTAAATCAACAGTAACCGCATGCATTGAATCAAGTCTTACTAATGATGCATCAAAGTCAGTTTGAAGTAAGCTTTTGTCAGCAGTTACTTTTTCAATTTGTGATTTTTGAAGATCAATTGTTTTAATTGAATTTGATTTGTCGAATGCAAAAAATACGCCAAGGCATAATAATAATGCAGTCAATCCAACTAAAATAGTTTTGTTGTAATTCTTTTCAGTTTTCATTTCCATTGGGATTTCTTGTTCTTTGGTTGTTTTCATTTTCTTTTTTTTTGGGTTTTTTAAATAAGATAATTAGATTGAAAGTACTAACGACTAAAATGGTGCCAATATTGTTCATACGGTAAAAAAAAGTCACAAAAATATTTAATAAGACTTCTCAAATACGGCCTTAATCAGTTGTTTTTCAGTGTAAAACGAAGTAGAAAAAAAGAATTTCAATTACGATGTATTTTTAATTTTAGCATTTATTATTGTTGATAAATAAAATCATTATTACTTGCATCTTTATAAACTCATCACTATTTTTATATTATCATTACGACTTCATTAATCCCTTCTCCTTGTTAAATCCATCTGAATAGTTTTTTTATTTCTATCAAACTGATTTGTTATTCGATCCTTATCCTCCTGAAAAATAGTTATTGAAAAAAATATTTTAATAAATATATTTCTTACCACAAATCCTGAAATTATGAACTACATCTACGAAAGTTATTTTAAGACTATTAAAGGCGAAAAGCATTTTTTTGTAAAGAAGTATTTACGTCTTACCGGTATTGGCGATGTTTCGGATGTTATGGAAGGTTATGGTATGCATATCGATTTTAAAAAAGCCTGTTTGATAGCAGGAATAAAAGAACTCGAAATTCAACAAAAAATATTTGATTCGATGGAAGTGAATAAAGCAGAAGCCAAAGTCATTAATATAAATTCTTCACTGGCTACTATGATGACTATAGCCGGTTAAATTTAATTTCTTTCAAAATAAAAAAAGACTCACTCATTGTGAGTCTTTTTTATTTAATAATAAACGGTTATTTTTAATAGTATTTAAGTCAAAATGATTTTATTTATGAATGAAAATGAAATAGTTCAAAAATTAAAAACACTTACAACAGAATTGTATTTCATGAGTGAGTCTGATTATCCTTTTGAAGTTTTTAATTGGGGCATCTTAAATGATGAAGAAATCAAGTGCAAAATTTTATCTACTCACAATCCAGATAGTACGTTAATTGCGCTCAAAACTTCAGACTTATTTGAAAAAATAATCCGCAATCTTAAAATTACAGAAGAGTCAGTGTCAATTTCAATTGCGAAGAGGTATGAGTTGCTGTTTGATTTTATAAAAACTAATGAATTCGAAACTAGGGTATATAAATGTGGTGGTATAGAAATTGACGTTTACATATTGATTGTTATGCCATCCAAAATAGTTTTGGGTTTAAAAACCATTTCTATAGAGACATAAAAAAAGAGATAATATGACTTATCTCTTTTTAAAAATATTTTATTTTGAAATTAAGAAGTAGGACCGTTGTCTACAGCTGCTTCAATAACAGATTGAATTGCCGGTGAAACTGCGTTTAAGAAATCGTATCCTAATATGGTTTCTAATGCATCTACAGAAACACGATAGGTTCCCCAGCTTTGAGCATTTACAGTTTGCGTATTAGGCATATCTACAGCTATAACTCTTGTAGTGTTACTCACTCTTGATGCATCATTAGATCCTGTAGGAAGTACAACAATAACTTTCCAGCAATGAGATGGCACATTAATACTTCCAGAAGCTATGGTTGTAGTTACACCGCCATTAGATCCTGTTCCACCACTGCCATATCCCCCTGAAATAATATAAAGTTCATTTCCTGCATTCATTAATGTTCTGCAATAATTTTCAAGAGCAACCCAGGTAACCCTGTTTAAGTTTGGAGACTGTGGGATCATATTTGTCATCAGGAAAGTAGCTGTATTATCAGCAGTTGTAGAGTCGCGATCTTCTGAAGGACAAAGATGGCCTCTATCGAAACCGGTAAGCGAATAACAGGTAGAGGGTGCTTTGTAAAAACTTGTAGGAAGGGTATTGTCGCTGGCAAAACAATCGCATCTTGCTGCGGCTCCTTTCCAGGCCGGACTCAAATGCCAGCTTACCCAATTGGCTTCACCTTTTGAATTGTTGTAAGCCATGGTGTATTGAGATTTTACCATTAAATAATTATCGGGTGTTGAAGTTGTAGTTGTTGCATTTGTGGGGTTTCCCATGCCCATATTGTCATCTCGTGTAGGCCCGGATGGTATATCCTGAATATCAAAATCATCCACATTAAGTTTTCCTCCAGTTAACTTTCTAATTTGAAAACGAACGGAGCCTGTATAAGTACTGGTAAACGTAGCTTTTGTTAATGTAGTAGTAGAAGCCGTTAGTGTAGAGCCAAGTTTCACCCAAGATGTTCCTGAATTTGTGGAAGCCCATAGTTCAAAAGTGCTATTCGCTTCAGTGCTATACTTTCCATAATTAAATGATACGGCAGATACTCCTGAAGTAATGTCGAAATTCATGGAAAGGATGCCGGTGTTTTCGATTCTAACACTTTTTGTTCCGCTTTTTCGATCTGTAGAACTGGTTCCAATTAAGGCGTCATTTAAGTTCCATGAACCGGTAGAAAAAGTTGCATTGGCAGTGGTGTAAGTGGTTTTGGTGGCTAGTTCAAAAGTTTCCGGAAAATTTGTAACAGACTTATTAAAAGCATTGTTATTTGAAATGAATTCCGAATTAATTGAATTTTGGGAAACGGTATTATCTTTCTTGCATGAAACATAAGTGAAAGTAAATACACAGAAAATAGCGAGCAAACTAAGGTTGAATTTCATTTTTTCATTTTTTAAATTATTCAAATGTAATAATAAAAGAGAAAAAAAGCAGAATATAAGAAGAAAAAAGCCCGTTTCTTTTGAAACAGGCTTTGTAGTAAAGAAGTATGAATATCACTATTCAATTATAAATTTCTGTATCTGGGAATTGGTTTCATTGTTTAATCTGATGAAATACATTCCTGGTTTTAATGTGCTGATATTCAATTGTAAGTTATTTTTACCATTGTTTACAAAAGTTGTTTTATTCAAAACAACACGGCCAAGTTGATCAATTATTTGAAAAGTTGTTTGAACCGTTTTTGATGAGTTGTAGTTGATATTGATATAGCTTTTTGCCGGATTTGGAAACAAGGTAATATTGTCATTAATTGAAGGCGAAGCAAAACGGAAAGTTGTCGACCCTGTGCTGGCGAGAAGCGAGTAGCATTGAGTTGCATTAAATGCATTAACACTTCCGGTAAGCGTAAGATCATCTATTCTCCAATTGGCTGTACTTGCACTAGCGGCTCCTGTGCCGTTATAGCCATATATTCTGAAAGTAATGGCAGTCCCTGCTGCACTGCTGATTGAAAGTCCTGAATTGCTGAATAAACTCCATACAGATGTATTGGTTAATGTTCCGGTTGCAATGTTAGCTGTATAAGCATCAAGGCTGCTTCTTAATGCATAAGCAAGAGGCCCTGTGCTGGTTGATCTTGACCCAAAACTAATTCCTGTAAGCGTTACAATATTTCCTGCGGTTGGAGTTAATGTAAATTCAAAATAGGCGCTCCCGGAAGCAGCGGTGTTTATTGCTCCTGTTCTTGCAGCAACTCCTGCATTACTGGTTCCTGATGCTCCAGTATATGTTGTAGATGCTGATGTAGTAGTAATCAAAGTGGTGGTGCCGTTATTATTTCCCTGCAATAAAGCAGAAGCGGTTAAACGCGCAGCAGCACTGGCAGCATCAGCAGTTCCTGCTGAAAAATTATAGTTGGCTAAACTTACTGCATTGAAGCCATTTACTTTTACATAATAAGTTCCAGCTGTTGCAGTGTTTGAAATAATCTGTTCTGCAGTTGTGCCCGTGTTTTGTGAAGAACCCAATAAAGTTAATGATGAATTATAAAGACTAACATCATAATCAGCAGGCAATCCTGTTAAACTGATTTTTACATTTGTTGCAGGAGCGATTGTTGAAAAACTATACCAATCAACATCTGATGCGGCATTTATAAGCGCAGAAATCGAAGTGTTTGCCGTTAGTGCAGTTGCTGTCGCAGATGTATTGTTGGGTTCGTAAGTATCACTGCAAGTAGTAGCTGATAACGTTACAAAAGTTGAAGAAGCAGAAAAAGGACTGCTTGTGGAAGCGCTGCAAACAGTTTGTACTTGATATTCATAATTGCTGGTAGCAGTTAAGCTTGACAGTGATAGTGTTGCTGTTGAACTTGTAGCAGCAATCCAGGTGGCAGCTCCAACAATTCTATAACGGATATTGTAACTCAATGCACCTGAAATCGCAGTCCAGGAAATGGTTGCATTGCTTGATGTAATTGAGCTTGAAGTTAAGCTGGATGGAGTGGTGCAGGTTACTGTTGCCGCAGTAGTTGTAAAGGTTGCAGAAGCAGTAAAAGCACTTGATGAAGTTGCAGAGCAAACAGTTTGTAACTGAAATTCATAATTGCTGGAAGCCGTTAATCCAGTTAATGCTTTTGAAGTTGTTGTGCTGGTTGTTGATGTCCATGTTGCAGCACCAACAATTCTGTATTGAACATTATAGCTAATGGCACCAGTTGCAGCCGTCCATGAAATCGTTGCACCGCTTGATGTTATTGAAGCAGAAGTTAATGCTGTTGGTAAATTACAGGTTGTTGTAACTGCAGTAGTAGTAAAGGTTGCAGAAGCGGTAAATGCACTTGATGAAGTTGCAGAGCAAACAGTCTTAACTTGAAATTCGTAGTTACTTGAAGCCGTTAATCCGGTTATTGATTTTGAATTTGTAGTGCTGGTGGTAGCAGTCCATGTTGCAGCGCCAACAATTCTATATTGAATGCTGTAGCTGGCAGCACCTGTTACAGCTGTCCAAGCTATAGTTGCACTGCTGGAAGTTATAGCGCTGCTGGTAAGACCTGTTGGAATACTGCAAGTAGTAGAAACCGGCAAGCATCCGTTAGAAGATAAAAGGCTTACTCTGGAACCACCTGTAGCGAAGAGTGCATTCATTCTTGCCGACTGCCCGGCAGTAAAAATGTTCATACAACCGTCATCGGTATAATCCATATAATTCATGTACATGTCACCGGAAGTGGTATTACTGCAGGTTCTATGAGGGTAAGTTGGACAACCTGAATTACTAGTGCTTTGTGTAGGCGTGTCGTTAACTAGGTCATTGCCGCAGGAGGCATCACCCCAAATATGATATAGATTGAGCCAGTGACCTACTTCATGCGTTGCTGTTCTTCCATATTGGTAAGGAGTAGCGGTGCCGGGAGAAAGTACACTTCCGACGGAAGAATAAAGTAATACTACTCCATCAGTAGCGGCTACATCACCTGGGAACTGAGCATATCCTAATAAACTGTTTCCTAGGTTGCATACCCAAATATTAAGATAACTAGATGAAGGCCATGCGTTGTCTCCGCCCGTTGTTGATGATTTTACTTTATCATCATCAATAAAAGAAGTAGAAGTAGTTGATTTATGTATGATGCCGGTAGTAGCTATGCCATTGGGATCTCTTTGAGCAAGACAAAATTGAATTTTTGTATCAATAGCTAAACTACGGAAAGCCGATGGCGTATTTGTTGTGTCTGTATTTTTTCTGGCATAATCCAGATTTAACTGAGCAATTTGAGCGATACATTGAGCATCAGAAATATTTTGTGCTGCAGTTTTGTATATCACATGGAAAACAACAGGTATTGTTACAACCCCTGCTTCAGTCCGTGAAAATTGATGTGCCGCATAATTTTGTGTTTGAGTTTCGATATTCTGTCTGCGAATAGTAATAGATGGATCTGCCAATTGATGAGCGGCAAGCAGGTTCATTGTTCCGCAATTTCTAGTTGTAAGATTTTGTGCAATGGTTTGATTGGCGCAAATCATTAAAAAAAGTGTAGTAAAACACAATAGTAATTTTTTTTTCATTTGTAGCAATTTTGGACGCCAAGGTATTCATTTAGTTTCAATATTCATAGAAATTTATTCACATTATTTAATGTTTTTATTCATTTAAATAATTCGGCATTATTCTTGTTTATCAAACAATAAAAACTACAATTTTCATTTGTTAGGTATTATTTTTCTATTCGGTAGCGGGTAAACGTTTTTTATTGTTTTTTTCTATTAAATAAAAATATTTTTTAACTTGCGCCGTCTTTTAAACTCAGAATAAAAATGTTCACCAAAAAAGTTCCGCTGTATTTGTTATTTATCTCCATTGTTTTGACCGGATTAATTTCCATTTTTGGTTTTAAGTATTTTGATAGTAATAATGTTTCATCATCTTTATCCGAATCAAAATCTATAGGAGCATCAACTTCAATTTGTAATTTGAATATTTCCAGATTAAAAGGATTTCAATTTGTTCATCCCTTGCTTTTTGCAGAGCCGGAATGTGAGTCGCCGAAATTATCGAGTTGCAAAAATAAAATTGAAGAGATCATAAACATAAACAAAAATGAAGGTAATATCAGTTCTGCTTCTGTTTATTTGAGAGAGTTTTCACAAGCCGAATGGATAGCTGTAAACAGTAATGAATTATATAGCCCGGGCTCTTTGCTTAAAGTTCCGGAATTGATTGCCTTTTATAAAATGAGTGAAATAAAGTCTGGCTATTTAGAGAAAAGTATACGCTATGATAAGGCATTTACTTCGGGCAATTCAAGATCGATTTCCTTTAATTCCAAACATATTGAATTGGGCAAGGCCTACACCATTAGAGAGTTGCTTTACTACATGATTGTGTATTCGGATAATGACGCTACACTACTTTTGAATAATATAATTGATCGAGCTGTTTTTTCAAAAGTATTCTCTGATATAGGATTTAAAGAGCCTGATTATAACTCAAATGATTATAAAATGACAGCATCAAGTTATTCTGTTTTTTTTAAAGAGTTATACAACGGATCTTATTTGAATTTCAAAAACTCAGAAGAATGTCTTTTATTGTTGAGTAAATCTGAATTCAAAGAAGGGATGTTGAGTGGAATGCCTGCAAATTGCGTTGTTGCGCATAAATTTGGAGAAGGAGGTTTTAGTAGTGCGCCAAATTTTTGTGAATCCGGAATTATTTATTGCGGAAAAAAACCATTTATTTTAACAGTAATGACAAAAGGTACAGATATGAAAAAGCTTCCAAAAGTAGTTTCAGAAATATCGAAATCAGTTTATGAATTCATGAGCATTAATTTTTGAGTTATTATTTGCCTGTTTTATTACTTAGGTTAATTAAGTAATCAAAAAGACTAATCTCTGTGGCGATACCTAGTTTTTTTCTTAATCGATATCGGCTGATTTCAATTCCTCTTACAGAAATATTCATGAGCTGCGCAATCTCTTTGGTAGAAAGATTCATGCGCAAATAGATGCAAAGTTTTAATTCATTTGGAGTAATATTAGAATGTGTTTCTTTTAGTACTGCAACAAAATCACTGTGTACTTTATCAAAATGTTGAGCAAAATGCTCCCAGTCTTTATCCATTTTTTCGTCCTCGCCTAGTACTTTAATCATTTTTTTTAATTCATTCACTGTCTTTTCATTGCCTACAGCCTTCATGATTTGATGGAGTTCTGTTTTTATTTTTGCTAATATTTCTCCTTTTTGTACAAGGTGCATTGCAGATGTAGCCAGTTCTGAGTTTTTAAAATCAATATCACTTTGTAATTTCTCATTTCTCAAATTAACTAATTCAGTTTCGGCTTTATTTATTTCAAGCTGGTGCAGGTAATGTAATTTCTTTTGTTCGTCTTCATATTTTTCCTGTTGAGAAAAGAATTTTTTTCTTTGCCATGAATACAAATAATAGAATCCGATTAATAAGAGCATAATATAAAATGAATAGGCCCAGTTATTTCTATACCAAGGGTGAAGTATCTGAAATCCATAAGAGGAAACTGCAGATTCACTATTCAGATTATTTCTTACTTTTATTTCGAATGAATAATTTCCAGGTGAGAGATTCGTATAATCCTTTTCTGTTTTTTTCGACCAATCAGACCATTCTTTATCCAATCCTTTCAAACGATAACTATATAATAGATTTGTTTCCTGTCCAAAAACAGGTGTAGCGTATTCAAAGTGAATGTCTTTCCATTCATGGTTAATTTGAGGTAAATTAAGTTTGTCCTGAGTTTGAATATTGTTGATGTTGGAAAAATATCCTCCAAATAAAGTGCTGTCTGTTTGGTTATGAATTTTAACGGTAGTTATTCTTACTGAAAGCTGGCCCGTATTTTTTTTGTATTTTTCATAATTGATATGATAAAATCCTGATTCGCCTCCAAGGAAAATATTGTTTGAATTTACAGGGTAGATAAATTCAAATCCACTCAGCATTTTATTATTCAACTCCGGAAAAAAAATAATTTTAGGTTCTTTGTCAGAAAGATCAATTACGCCAAGATTTTTTTCATGAATAAACCAGATATTGCCTTCATTGTCATCTTTGAGATAACGTATACTTTGGTCTCCAAGAATCTTTTTATAAAAATCGGATTGTTCAAAAATGTCTTTTTCGGGATTGTAAACGTAAACCCCTTTGTCTGTAGCAACAACAACCTGATTTTTTATTTTGTACACTTGGTTGTTTAGTTTAAAAGGGAGTCCATTTTTATCTGTGTATAATTGTGTTTTGAAATTGCCGGTTGAAGTTTCGGTTATTTTATAAACACCATGATAAGGGTGAGATACCCAGATGTTATCAAATTTATCCAGAGCAACATATCTCGAAGATTCTATAAAGTCGGGAACTATTGAATATGGGGTAAATACGTTGTTTTTATATTCGAAAAATCGTAGTCCTTTATAATTTCCGGCTACAATTTTTGCTGAAGGGAATACGCTGGAAAGGGGAGTGAAGTTCCAGAATCCTGCGTCTGTTGCTATAGGTTTTGAGTTATTGCCATCAATTACAAAAGCTCCTTCATGATGACCCAGCAATAATTTTCCATTGATTTCTGAAAGTCCCCAGGTTTGTCCGGTGGTATTACTTACTTCTTCAAAAATACCTTTACTGAAACTGAGGTCTTTCTCGTTTTGTAGTTCGGTTTTAAATAATCCTCCTGATGTGCCTATATAAAGTGCATTGTTATATATAATGGATGCGTATCCAGATGCATTTTGTTCACTAGGAGAAATGTGTTTTATCGCGCTATTGTATGCGATGCAATCAATTCCATTATCCAATCCTAGCCAAAGATTTGACTGATTGTCAAGAAGAATGCTCAATACATTGTTGTTCTGTAATCCTTCCTTAATTGAAAATTTTTGAATCAGTTTGCCTTCTACATCCACAATAAAAACGCCTCCTATATTGGTTGCAATTGCCATCCAATTATTGTTTATTGGAATACAGGCATAAATTCGGTACTTCTGAATTTGTTCAAAAATAGGGGAGTTTATTTTTTCGATTTTGTTATTGTTAAGCTTGAATAGTCCATTTTTAAGGGTAGTTAGTAGAATTTCATTCGCTAAAGGGAAAATAGCAGTCACAGGGTCATTTTGAGGAAGCAAATGGCTGTCATTGATGGGAATCCAGTTGTTATTTTCGTATTTCATCAAACCGTTTCTATAATCACTGGCAAATAATTGCCCGTTACAAATACCCATAAAGGACCATTCGGAAATGGATTTATATATAGATACAGCATTATAGTTTGTTATTTTAAAGATTTTATTGACGGTTCTAAAGAAAATATTCTCCTTTATTGAAACGATATCCCAAACGTCGCCAAATGCCTTGTCCTTTTGTGGGATATTAGCGATTAAAGACTTGTAAATCAGTTTTCCATCCTTTGCTGGGGAAAAGTAGCCAAATTCATCCTGGCCCCCAACATAAATATTATTGTCGGATCCAATTTCAATGGAACGAACTATTGTCTTGTTGGGTAAGGGATATAAATTCCAATATTTTCCATCAAAACATAATAAGCCTTCATTGTTGGCTAAATAAACAATTCCGTTTTTATCTTGTTTAATATCCCAGTTTTGAATGCCGGCATTATAAGACGATTTGTAAAAATTTGTAATATAGGGAAGGCCAATTGTGTTTTGACCAAAACAATAAATTGGAAGCAGAATGACTAAGAAAATTTTGTTAATCATTTTTTCGAATTTTTGGTTGTGAAAGTACACAAAATTTTATGATGTAGTAATGATGTGGTCAAAAATAGCTTAAAAAATTAAAAATTTCAAATTAGATGTAGTAATGATGTGGCTACATTTGTACTAAATGATGTGGTGACAATTACTTTTGTTTCGTTATTTTTCGTTACGTCCCCTCTGAATTAATACTGAATTCCAGCCCTATTTAAATATATACCAATCCAAGCAGGTTGAAAACGAGCCAAATTTATTTATTAATTAAAAACAAAACAATGAAAAAACATTTATTCTTAATGATCATTTCGGCTATGATGATCTTGAAGAGTTTTGCTCAGCCATCGGCAGCGGCACCAACTCCTCCAGCAAGAATTGCGGGTAATGTGGTATCGCTTTTCAGTGATGCCTATACCAACATTTCGGGTGCGGATTTCTTCCCTTATTGGGGCCAGGGTACGGTAGTATCTAATGTAACTGTTGCAGGAAATGCAACAAAATTGTACACAGGTTTAGATTACCAAGGTTTACAGTTGTCATCTTCTTTGGATGTAAGTACCATGCAAAATTTGCATATGGACATCTGGACAAATGACGTTACTGCTCTAAATGTGTTTTTAATCAACACAAGTCCGGCAACAGTTCAACAGAGCTATACAGTTTCACCAACTTCTGGTGGTTGGTATAGTGTTGATATCGCTTTATCTAATTACAACACTATTGCTTTGAATAATATCGGGCAATTGATGTTCACAGGTTCAGGAAGTTTCTATATGGACAACCTGTATTTCTGGAAAGCAGCAAATACACCATCTTTATCAAATTTCTCAGTTCCAGCTAAAGTATTCGGAAATGCTGCATTTACTTTAACAGCTCCAACAAGTAACAGTGCCGGTGCATTTACTTACACAAGTAGCAATACAAGTGTAGCAACAATCAGTGGAAGTACAGTTACACTTACAGGTGTAGGTTCTTCAATTATTACAGCTACTCAAGCTGCTGCTGGTGCATATGGTTCTGGTTCTATTACTTCTACTTTAGTAGTTTCTTCTGCTCCTCCTGCTACTGCAGCACCTACACCTCCAGCGAGAAGTGCAGGCAATGTGATTTCATTATACAGCAACGCATATACTAACGTAACAGTTGATACATGGTCAGCAGTTTGGGATCAAGCTGATGTGGCTGATGTAACAGTTGCTACTAATGCTACTAAATTATATACCAACTTAAATTATGCAGGTGTTGAATTTACTTCTGCTACTTTGGATGTAAACAACATGGAGAAATTCCATATTGATATCTGGACTCCAGATGCAACTGTATTTAAAGTTAAATTGGTTGATTTTGGTGCTAATGGTACTTATGATGGCGGTGATGATGTAGCCTACGAAATTGGTTACACACCTGCATTAAGTCAATGGGTTAGTTATGACATTTTAATGTCTGACTTTTCTGGTTTAGTTACCAAAGGCCATTTGGCTCAAATCGTATTGAGTGCTTCTAACTCTACAGTATATGTAGATAACGTATATTTCTGGAGATCAGCTCCGGCTCCAACATTCGGAGCATTTACAGTTCCAACTAAAGTGCTTGGTGCGGCTGCATTTGCATTAACTGCTCCTACTAGTAATAGTACTGGTGCTTTCACTTACACAAGTAGCAATACTAACGTGGCAACTATCAGTGGTTCAACTGTAACGATAAGAGGTGCAGGAACTTCTGTTATCACAGCTACACAAGCTGCTGCTGGTACTTTTGGATCTGGAAATACTACAGCTAATTTTGTAGTAACTGGTCCTGCTGCTCCATTAACAGCAGCTCCAAATCCTCCTACAAGAGTATCTACTGATGTGATTTCTTTATTTAGTAGCGCTTATACAAATCTATCAGGTATAGACTGGTTCCCTTATTGGGGTCAGAATGCATTCTGCGAAGACACCACAATTGCAGGAAATCTTACTCACAAATATCCTAACTTAAACTATCATGGTGTTCAATTCTCTGATGTGATTGATGCTTCAGGTATGACTAAATTACACGTTGATATCTGGACTCCAAATTGTACTGCTTTTGATTTGTATTTAATCAACAACACTACATCTGGTTTGGAGAAAAAAGTAACATTGTCTCCTCCTTTCGCAGGATGGCAGAGTTATGACATCGATTTGTCTCAATATTCTACTCAAGGAATAGATTTACAAAATATCGGTCAATTCAAATTAGTAAGTACACCATTTGGTGGAACTACTGTTTACTTGGATAACATTTATTTCTGGAAGCCAAGTAATGTACCTACCATTTCTAACTTCTCAATTGCAGGTAAATATACAGGCGATCCTTCATTTGTATTACCTACTCCTACCAGTAATAGTACAGGAGCGTTTACCTATACTAGCAGTAACACCGCAGTTGCTACCATTAGTAGTGGAAATGTGGTTACAATTGTTGGCGCAGGAACTTCTACTATCACTGCAAGTCAGGCAGCAGCTGCTCCTTGGTTAGCAGGTTCAATAACAGCCATATTAAATGTTGATTTTGCACCTCCTGCTACTGCAGCGCCTCAGCCTCCTGTAAGAAATGCAGCTGATGTGATTTCTTTATTTAGCAATTCATACACTAATGTTCCGGTTGATACTTGGTCTGCTTCTTGGGATGCTGCTAATGTTGCAGATGTTCAGATTGGTGGAAATGATAATAAGAAATATACAAACCTTGTATTCTCTGGTACTGAATTTACAAGTAGTCCAGTTAATGCTTCATTAATGACTACTTTCCATTTAGATGCATGGACTCCTAATGCTACTACATTCAATATCAAATTGGTAGATTTTGGAGCGAATGGTTCTTATGGTGGTGGTGATGATACAGAGCATGAGTTAGCTTATACTCCAACTTTGAATGGTTGGAATAGTTATGATATTCCTATGTCAGATTTTACTGGTTTAGCATCAAGAGCTCATTTGGCTCAGATGATATTTGTAGCTTCTAACAGTACTGTTTATGTTGATAATGTATACTTCTACAAAGGAACTGCATTGTCTCCAACAATTTCAGTTACACAGCCAAATTGCGTTACTGCAACAGGTTCAATCACTGTAACATCATCAACAACTGGTTTAACTTTCAGTAAAGATGGTACTAACTATCAGTCTAGTGGTGTTTTCAGTGGATTAGCTTTAGGCACATACAATATCACATCTAAAAATTTGAATGGAGTTGTTTCGTCTCCAGCCGTAGCAACCATTTTAAGCACTACGCCAACTGCTCCAGCTGGTATCACGGGTGTAAGAAATGTAAACAAATGTGACTCATTCCAAACTTACTCTGTAGTATCTCCCGTTTATGGATACACGTATACTTGGGCTGTAACCGGAACAGGAAATTCAATTAAATCTGGTCAGGGTTCTAACAGTGCAGTTATTGCAATGAATGTTGCTGGAACGGTTTCAGTAAAAGCTACTAAATGTACTACTGCAGGACCTGTTGTTTCATTTGCTGTAACCAAGGCTACGCCTACAGCACCTACCGTTACTTACACTAGTACAAACGTTTGCTCATACACTCAAAGTGCATTTGCAAAAACTGGTGTAAAAGATACGTTCCGTTTCAAGCCGATTGCTTATGCAACTGGTTATGCTTTTGTAGCTCCTCAGGGATCAACTGTTCAGAAATTGAACGACACAGCGTATACTGTTGTATTCCCAGATACCATTACTTTAAGCGCTACAGATCCAAGATATGTTAAGGTGTATAGTTTGTCATCTTGTGATTCTAGCTTGGCAAAGGTTATTACTTTAACAAGAACTGTTGCTGCTACTCCAGGTACTATTTATAATTCATTTGATCCAAACGCTACAACTGGACCAGCTGCTGTTACTGCAGTGTGTTCTATTGTTGGAGGTGCTGCAACAACTTATAAAATAAGAAAAGTAGCTTCTGCAATAACTTACTTATGGACAATTAAATCAGGAGCTAATATGGTTGTTACTCATGAGAACACCGCAGGTGGATTTAATGATACAGCTATTTCGGTTCAATATCTGGCTAATTTTGCTACAGATAGTATTTTTGTTCAATCAGTTAATGGTTGTGGAATAAGTGTGGCAAAGGGAATAAAAGTTACAGCTACTACTCCTACTGCTCCAGCTACATTAACCATTACCTCATTGGGTACTTCAACTTGTGGACGTCCAAGATACCGTTATGCAGGTCCTGCAACACTTCCTGTTGCAACAACAACTGCAGGTGCTGCTACTGCATACGAATGGTCATTCTATGGTAATTTGGGTGCTTCATTCGTTAGAGATTCTGGTTTAGCAAACTCTAGTACAATTACAGGTTACTTTACAAATTTAGCAGTTCATGGAGCTGGTGATTCAGTTAAACTAAGATATGCATCTACTTGTGGATTTAGTTCTTACAAGGTTGCTGCATTAACGAACGTGGCTTCTTCATCAAATGCTCCTGCAACACCTGCAAGCATAACTGCTACATTAGTTTCTGATGTTTGCGGTGCAAGAGTATATCGTTATACAGCTCCTGCTTTACCTGCTGGTACTGCAACAAATGCTGCTCCAACTGGATACCAATGGACTTTACCAACGGGTTCGGCAGTGGCTCTTTCTGCTACACTTGATTCAGGTGTGTTAAGCGGTGCTGGAGCTAGATATATCAGATTGATATACACGAATAATGGAGTAGCTGTTACTGGCGATAGCATTAGAGTTCGCTATACTTCGGCTTGCGGAGTTAGCAGCAACAAACCGTTGAAAATTACAAACGTTGCTAAAGTTTGCTTAGTAGGAACTCCTGCTTCTTCAAAAAATGCAAATAATTCTGATGTTATCAAAGCTGAGATTTATCCAAATCCAAATAATGGTAACTTCACTTTAAGCGTACAAACAGGTATCATGACTAATGCAACAGCAAAAGTTCAGATTATCGATATGTATGGTAGAGTGGTAAATCAGTTTACAGCTCAAAACAATAATGGTTCTATATTTATGAACATTGCTGATGCCAAACTAATTAATGGTTTGTATTCAGTTAAATATTCTGTTGGAACAATTTCAAGTTCTGTAAAAATGATGATTAAGAAATAATTGTCTTTTTAAAATGATGAAAAGGGCTGTCAGTTTTCTGGCAGCCCTTTTTGCTTAAAATAGAGAGGGTTGCTTTTTTAAAAAATATAAATTATGAGAAAATTTGTTCTGGTTTATTCCTTAAATGGAACAAAATCCGCTTCATTAATAATTTTATTTTTATTATTGAAATTCTTGCCAGTCTCTGCTCAAACTTTAGTGTGGCAAGACGAATTCAATTCCACAACAATAAATACTAATTACTGGACTTATGATTTTGGAGATGGATGCGATAGAAGTTTATGTGGTTGGGGAAATTCAGAATTAGAAAATTATACTACAAGACCCGAAAATGTAAGAATA
>CANFGZ010000023.1 GCA_947446585.1 Chitinophagaceae bacterium
CGTTAATTAGTTTTTTTAATTTAATTCCTTAAACCCAGATTTTGCAGTTGAAATCTATTACAAGAAAAAAATGCTGCAAAGACAAGCGTTTGCTTGATATTTTGATCTCCACATAATTCATTATGCTTTCGTCCAAAATATCGGCTCAAACACCCGTCTTTATTGCCTTTTTTCCTTTCATCACGATTCCAACTGCAAAATCCGGGTTAAAACATAAGTATAAAAATAGAATAGGTGATTGTTTAATACAATCACCTATTCTGTTAAAGCCAGCCAATAATTATTTTACTGGATCACCATTTTAAATTGTTTTGCTTGTTTTCTAATTATCTTTTCTATTTCTGATTCCAGTGTTGTAGTGTTGTTTTGATTGTTATTTTTTAATTTTTCTGTAGCGATATATTTTTCTCTCATTTTGTTTTTTTCTGAGATTTGTTTTTGTATATCTTCTCTTTCTTTTTTCTTTTCGATTACAATTTTTTCAATTTCAGCATTAGATTTATTTTTTAGGCTGTCAGTCAATGAAGACTTATCAATTTTAGAGACGATTTCTTTGTCGTCCTCAAACTTATCAACCATATCCCAACTTTCGTTTTTGTATAAATACTTATTGCCTTTTACTGTTATTCTTTTTACTTCAACCGATTTGTTGATGTTGCGATTTTTAACATCCAGTTGTTTTTGCGAAGCTGATTTTGTAAAACCAAATGTACCATACGCGATATATGTATCATTTAGTTTTTCATTTAGTGTTATAATTTGATCATCATAAGGTGTTGGTATTTCATTTATCTTTTCATTCTGATTAATATTGGTAAAACTTCCACCACCACATTCATCATTTACACTCCAGTGTTCACGGATGCCCTGCATTCTTTCACCACAATAAATCGTATTAACAATAACCCCTTTTTGTTTTGCAAGTGCACATGCTTTTTTATAATGCAACTTGCCTTGTAAAAAATCTTCGTTACCGGCGATAAAAATTACTTTATAACTTTCGGGGGAAGGATCCCAATTCAGATTATTTAATGATGTAAAAATAACCTGACCACAATATTCATCGCCGCCATCTGTATTAAGTGAAAAAAGGATGTCGGATAATTTGTCGAGGTCTGTTGTGAAGGCACTTAATTGTTTTACATACCCGGCACTAATACTATTTGTAGTTCTTCCATATTCGTATAAGGCAATTTCTATTTTTGGAACCACACCATTACAGGTTGCTTTTCCCATTGTACTCACCATATTCCATAATTGTGCTTTTGCCTGGTCAATAAGTCCGTCCATGCTATTGCTTACATCGAGTAAAATGGCTGCTTGAATTTTGGGATTTATATTAGGCTGTTCGGTAACTGTCGCCGGTATATCTGGGTGATGATCGGCTTGAACACAAGAAGAAGAAATTAATAATAAAAAAACAGTGGCGGATAATAAAAGTTTTTTGTTTTGCATAATTTAAAATTTTGTTCCGCTGATTATACTGTTTGTAAAATTCCATAAGCCATTTAAAAAGAAAATACATCATTACCATCTTTTTAACATTTAGCACGTCTTAATTTGTTTCGAAATGTTCAAAAGAAGCTAGGCTAGTATAATTCACAAAAATGTAAAATGCACGCACAACGATCATGCTATTTCTTATTTAAATTTTCGGGTTGCCAAATTAAAACCATCTTTCCCTTTGTCGTTTCACCAATAATTTAGAAATTCGCCCATGCAATTTTCAAGAAAAGAACTTTCAAACGAACAACTGATTGATTTATACAAATCAATTTTGTTTCCCAGAATGATAGAAGAAAAAATGCTGGTGCTCTTGCGTCAGGGAAAAATCTCCAAATGGTTCAGCGGAATTGGCCAGGAAGCCATTGCCGTTGGTGTCACGAAAGCACTTGACAGTGATGAGTGGGTGATGCCGTTACACAGAAATCTGGGTGTTTTTACTTCAAGAAATATGCCGTTAAGTAAATTATTTAAACAATGGCAGGGCAACAAAGACGGATACAGTAAGGGAAGGGAAAGAAGTTTTCATTTTGGCAGCGCTTCGGATCATATCTGTGGAATGATTTCTCATCTGGGTCCGCAAATGGCTATTGCCGATGGGGTGGCTTTAGCACATAAATTAAAGAAAGAACAAAAAGTATCTGTTGCTTTTACAGGCGATGGCGGCACTAGTGAAGGAGATTTTCATGAAGCACTGAATGTGGCTGCCGTTTGGGATTTACCCGTGATTTTTATTATAGAAAATAATGGCTACGGTTTAAGTACGCCTACCAATGAACAATACCGCTGCAAAAACTTAGTAGACAAAGCCATTGGTTATGGCATCGAAGGCATTCAGATTGATGGCAATAATATTCTTGAAGTATATGAAACCATTAAAGGAGTAAGAGAATTTTGTGTAAAAAATCAAAAGCCTTATTTAATTGAATGTATGACCTTTCGTATGCGTGGACACGAAGAAGCTAGTGGTGTAAAATATGTTCCAAAACATTTGTTTGAAGAATGGGAGAAGAAAGATCCTATAAAAAATTATGAAGAGTGGTTGAAAAAAGAAAATATTTTATCTGAAGGAGAAATAACAGAAATAAGAGTAACAACAAAAAATCATATTGAATTAGAATTAAAAATCGGTTTCGAATCGGCGCCTATTATTCCTGACACGTTAGAAGAAATCTGGGATGTTTATGCTTCCAGAGTTGATTCGCCAGAAATGATTATTGATAATAGCTTTGCAAATGATAATATCGTTAATGGGTTTCAATCAGAAAAAAAATACATTAATGCTATCAGTGATGCCCTGGAACAATCTTTAATCCGATATGATAATTTGGTTTTGATGGGTCAAGATATTGCAGAGTACGGAGGCGCATTCAAAGTAACAGAAGGCTTTTTAGAAAAATTTGGCAAAGAAAGAATTCGCAATACACCAATCTGCGAGAGTGCAATTGTGGGTGCTTCCTTAGGATTGAGTTTAAGTGGAATTAAATCAATGATGGAAATGCAGTTTTCTGATTTTGCTACAGTTGGATTTAATCAAATCATCAACAACTTGGCAAAGATTCATTATCGTTGGGGGCAGAATGCAGATGTGGTGATCAGAATGCCAACAGGCGGCGGCGTTGGTGCTGGTCCATTTCATAGTCAGAGTAATGAAGCCTGGTTTGTGCATACGCCTGGTTTAAAAGTTGTATATCCTTCAACTCCAATAGATGCAAAAGGCTTATTGATTGCAGCTATTAATGATCCGAATCCTGTTTTGTTTTTCGAACATAAGGCATTATACAGAAGCGTTAGTGGAATGGTTCCTGATGATTATTATGAAATAGAAATCGGAAAGGCAAAACATGTAAAATTAGGAGACGAGGTTTCAATAATTACTTATGGAGCCGGGGTGCACTGGGCTATGGAATATCAAAAACAAAATCCCGCACGATCTATAGATATTCTTGACCTAAGAACATTATTGCCTTTAGATTATGAAGCCATAAAAAATTCGGCTATGCGTACCGGCAAGGTTTTGATTTTGCATGAAGATTCTTTAATAGGTGGAATAGGCGGAGAGATTTCCGCCTGGATTACAGAAAATTGTTTTCAATATCTTGATGCTCCGATATTGCGCTGCGCAAGCTTAGATACACCAATTCCGTTTAATATTGATTTGGAAAAAAACTTTATGGCGAATGCAAGACTGGGAGAGTACGTGGAGCGCCTGATGCAGTATTAGTTTAAAAGGTTCAAAAGGTTGAATAAATTCAAAAGGGTATTGATTACTAATTAACATTTTAAACCTATTGAATCTCTTTCGGAATAAACTTCATCGAAATCGAATTCACACAATGTCTCGTGTTTTTATTTGTAAATTGTTCGCCAATAAAAACATGTCCTAAATGACCATCGCATTTGGCGCAAACTATTTCAGTTCTTCTGCCATCGGCATCGGGTACTCGCTTTACAGCTCCGAGAATTTCGTCATCAAAACTCGGCCATCCACAATGTGAATCAAACTTATCTTTTGATTCATATAAAGGTGCATTACAGCGTCGACAGATATAAATTCCTGTTGCTTTATTGTTAGTAAATTCCCCAGTATATGGGGCCTCTGTTCCTTTTTTAAGAATAACATATTCTTCCTCAGGAGTTAATTTGTTCAATTCCATGGTTGTTGTTTTTAGTGAACTATAAATTTTTTTAAATTGTGTAACTGCGTTGAGAATATATTGATTGAAAGTAATCTCATCCCGGGTTTTAGTAAATTCATAAGTTGGCCTGTACCACAATAAAAAAGTATCTAAATCAGGACTATTCAATCCGGTAATTCTTTTTACAAATATTTTATTAAACCGGTAGTTTATATAATTATCCTGTTCTTGTTCTTCTAGTCTTTTTTGAAAAGCCTGCATTCTTTTATTTCTTCTGAATCGGAATAGATTAATGAGTTCATCTAAATCTGCACCAGCCATTCCATCTGCAGAAATAGATGATTTAAGTCCGGGTGCAGAATAATTAAAAATCTCTGCATAAGTCATTCTGTTTTCAATAGAATCTTGTTTGTATGATTTTGAAAATACAGTTACTTCTTTTAAAACACTGTATTTACTTTTTATGTTAAGATGAATAGAGATATCAAAATGTCGCGGATCAGGAATCTGAGCAACAATAAATTTTTGAGTTGGTTTATTATTATAAAAAAATACCAAAGAATCTTTTTCGTTAACAATAATATTATACTTGCCCAAACTATCTGTGATAGCAAATATTCCAGAGGTACTAACTACTCTTACATCCTCTACATAATTTATTTTTGAAACATCATACACGGTTCCGCTAACAATAAATTGTGCTTTCAGAAAAATGGGAAAAAACAAAATGGGAAAAAACAGACCTTTCAAAAGTTCAATATTTGAATGCAATATTAAATTAGATAAAAAACAATCAAATCAACAGTCTTTCTTTTAACGTTGATTTTGCTTTTGTATGACCTCGTAAATAACTCTTGGAAAATGGGTGTATTCAAGCTGATGAATTTTTTCGGCTAATGTTTCTGCGGAATCCATTGGGGAAACATCGCAAATTTGCTGAAAAATTATTTTCCCATGATCGTATTGTTCATCAACAAAATGAATCGTAATTCCGCTTTTCGTTTCTTTTTTTGCAATAACTGATTCATGCACCTTACTGCCGTACATTCCTTTTCCGCCATATTTAGGCAATAAAGCCGGGTGAATATTTATAATTTTTTCGGGAAATGCAAGAATTAAGCTTTCGGGGATTTTTTTTAGATAACCCGCTAAAACAATAAAATCAATATGATTGTTTTTCAGTTTTTCGATACAATTGGCATAATCAACCCTGTCTACCTTATTTAAAATATGAAAAGGGATTTGATTATTTTTTGCAACGTTAATTACTCCGGCTTCCGAATTATCGGTTAGAATTAAAGCAATTTTAATCGATGAGATATCTTTAAAATAAGATATAATGTTATTTGTATTAGATCCTTTTCCACTTGCAAAAATGGCGATTTTTGTGGTTTTTTGGTCGGTTTTACCTGATTTCCCACTCATTTTGCCCCAGATTCGGAAAATATAAGATTTAAAAAAAGAGTACTGTCCCAAAGGAATGCTAATGATAATGACACATATTGGCCATAAAATCACGATTAGAAAAAAATAAGCCGTCCACCAAAAAATATTTTTTTCATCAAAAAAAATCTGCAGTAAAAAATCTGCAAGCCGCGCACAAGAAGATCCACCTAAGGCAAAAGTGACTAAAATAAGTACCATTTTTCCACTATTCACACCCCACTTTTGTTGCAGCTTTTTTAACATTCCACAAAATTGCATAAAACTTGTTTATTATTTTGTAATTTTTTTAAATAAAAAAGCATTCGTAATTATTTACATTTTTATGACAATTCTTAGCCCTCTAGATTACAATAGCTTGAAATTCACCTCAGATAAAGAAAATTTTTTTTAAAATGTTGATATTATGTCAACATCGTACCTTACTTTTGTGCACGAAAAAGGATTTTCTTCCACATTAGCCCCGATAACTGTATGAGTCGCTATCGAATAATTATCAACAAAACTCTAGCTGTTTTACTTTTAGTATTATTATTTTCTATAAATAATTCTGCTTTTGCAGCAGATGGAGAGGCTCTCTTCAAAGCAAATTGTTCTAACTGTCATAAACCTGATGCGGATTATACTGGTCCTGCTTTGAAAGGCTGGAGTACAAGAATCCCAAGCCCAGATTGGGTTTATAAGTGGGTAGCCAATCCTGCACAGATGATTGCAACAGATGCTTATGCAAAATCATTGTTTGACAAGTGGAAACCAACAGTGATGACGGCGTTCTCCAATCTTAAAAAAGATGAAATTGATGCTATATTAAAATATGTAGATGATTATACTCCACCTGCACCTGCAACAGCTTCAGCTTCTGGCGCTTCGGGAGGAGAATCTGATGATACTATGTTGTATGGAATTTTGACATTAGTTTTAGCTCTAGTTGCACTTATATTACTTCAGGTTAATAGCAACCTTAAAAAACTATCTGATGAAAAAGAAGGTATCCATCGCGGAGAACCTGTTCCTTTTTACAGAAATAAAACGTATTTAATGGCTGCCATTTTGGTTTTATTTATAATTGGCGGTTATTATACCATTAGCGGTGCAATTGGTTTGGGCAGAATGAAAAATTATCAGCCCGTTCAACCTATTTATTATTCTCATAAAGTGCATGCAGGTACAAATCAAATCAGTTGTTTATATTGTCATGGAAGTGCACAAGACAGCAAACACGCTGGAATTCCTTCTGTAAATGTTTGTATGAACTGTCACATGGCAATCAAAGAATACAAAGGAGACCCAATTGTAAGAGAAGATGGCTCTTCTGTAAATGGTACAGACGAAATTCAAAAGCTGTATAAATATGCAGGATGGAATCCAGACACCAAACAATATAATGCTGATAAAAACGGCGACGGTAATCCTGATGGCGCTCAACCAATTCAGTGGGTGAAAATTCACAATCTTCCAGATCACGTTTATTTCAATCACAGTCAGCACATAAAAGTAGGTAAACAACAATGTCAAACCTGCCACGGCAATATTCAGGAAATGCCTGAAGTATATCAGTTTGCCGAATTGAGCATGGGTTGGTGCGTAAACTGTCATCGCGAAAGCAAAGTTGATTTCTATAATAAAGAAACTAAAGAAGGCAACAAGTTTTACAGCATTTATGAGAAATTTCATGAAGACATTAAAAACCACAAACTAGATAGCGTAACCGTAGAAAAGATTGGTGGAACAGAATGTCAAAAATGTCACTATTAATATAAAGAGCATATTACCGAATTATCGAATTTACAAACTATGAGTAATAAGAAGTATTGGCAGAATTTCGGAGAACTAAACCAAACAGCAACTTTTAAAGAGTCTGCTGATAATGAGTTTAACGAATCATTATTACCAATTGAAGAGATTTCCAGCGAAGGACTTCTTGATGGTAAAACACCTCGCAGGGATTTTCTAAAATATCTGGGATTCAGCACAGCCGCTGCTGCATTCGCCGCCAGCTGTGAAATGCCCGTAAGAAGAGCCGTTCCTTATCTTCAAAAACCTGATAATGTTATTCCAGGCGTTCCCAATTATTATGCTTCAACTTATGTTAATGGTGGAGATGCAATAAGTGTAGTTGTTAAACAAAGAGACGGAAGACCTATTAAAATAGAAGGCAACGAATTGTCATCAATAACAAAAGGAGGAACCAGCGCTCAGGCCCAGGCTTCTGTTCTTGATCTTTATGACACCACTCGTTTGCGTCACCCATTACAAAAAGTTGGGAATGATTATAAAGAGGTAAGCACATTCGAAGCTTTTGACAGCATGATTGCCGGCGAAATGAGTTCAATAGGCAGTAAATCAGTGGTTCTATTAACTTCTACAATCAGTTCTCCTTCTACTTTACAAATCATCAATAATTTTCTTGCAAAATATCCTGGCAGCCGTCATGTACAGTATGATGCCGTTAGTTATAGCGGAATGATTACAGCCAATGAAGCTTGTTACGGAAAAAAAGCATTGCCTTCTTATCAATTTGATAAAGCAAAAACAATCGTTAGTCTAGGCGCTGATTTTTTGGGAACATGGTTAAGTCCGGTTGAATTCAGCAGACAATACGCATCTAATAGAAAGGTATCTGGAGATGCTCCTAAGCTTAGTCGTCACTTTCATTTCGAAAGTATGTTGAGTTTGACAGGAAGTAATGCTGATGACAGATACACACACAAACCTTCAGAAACCGGAGCTATAGCCTTGGCCTTGCTAGCAAAATTAGGTGGCACTGTTGCAGTTGCTGCTCCTTCAATTGCTGATGCTAAATTAAAAGCAGGTATTGATAAAGCTGCCGCATCATTAATGAGCTCAAAAGGAGAATCATTAGTTGTTTGTGGAAGTAATGATATGAATATTCAGGTGGTAGTAAACGCCATCAATGAAATAATTGGCGCAAACGGAACAACAATAAACTGGGCCGTTACTAATAACACACGCAAAGGAACAGATACAGAAATGAATACCCTGGTTGCTGATATCAATTCAGGAGCCATAGGTGCTTTATTGGTTTACGATTGCAATCCGGTTTATTCATTTTCAGAAGGAAATAAGTTGGGTTCAGCAATTTCTAAACTTCCTGTAAGTATTTCATTCAATGGAACACTGGATGAAACTTCTGAGCAATGTAAATATGTAATTCCTTCTCACCATTGGCTAGAAAGCTGGGGTGATGCGGAACCAAAGACCGGGCATTTCAGTTTCATGCAGCCTTTGATCAATCCATTGTTCAAAACAAGGGCTTTCCAAACTTCATTGATGAAATGGACAGGTTCGCAAACCGTGAATATTCCAAGTTTTGATTCAACAGGAAAACCATTAGGCGTGGTAGCATCAAAAGTTTCATCTGCTGATTACGATTCTTATATAAAAGATTTTTGGTCTTCTAAATGCGATTTCCAGAAAGTATTGCAGGATGGTGTGATTGAAGTGGAAACGCCTTCAGCTGCTGCTACATTTAATGCTGCTGCATTGACTGCTGCCTCAGGAAAAGCCGCTGCTGCAAAATCAGGTGCAACTGAAGTCGTATTATATCAAAAAGTATCTATAGGAACCGGTAGCCAGGCAAACAATCCTTGGTTACAGGAATTACCTGATCCGATATCAAAAGTAACTTGGGACAACTACGCAATGGTTAGTCCTGAGTTGGCTAAATCTTTGGTTGGATTGGATATCATGAACAACCAACGCCAAGCTGATAAATATGAGGTGACTCCCGAAAAGCCGATGGTAAAAATTACGGTTAATGGAAAATCAATAGAATTGCCGGTATTAATATTACCTGGATTAAATGACAACTCTATTGCCGTAGCATTAGGATATGGAAGAGAAAGTGCTGATCAGGCAAATTCAATGGAAAGAGTTGGCCGTTCGGCTACTGGTGCAGGTAAGAATGCATATCCATTGGTTGGATTTGATGGCAGCTCATTTACTTATTCTACAGCAGCAACCGTTGAGAAAACAAATAATACCTATCCTTTAGCACAAACACAGGTTCATGGCTCATCAGAAAGCAGACCTGTAATTTTCGAAACCAACTTATCATCATACACAAAGAACCCAGAAGCATTATTGGAAGAACCAAGAAATGAGAGAATGGGTATCATGGCGGAAGGGAAAACTGATTTCGTAAAAGATGCTACCATTTATCCTGATTACGAAAAACCAGGTATCAAATGGGGAATGAGCATTGATTTGAATACCTGTACCGGTTGCAGCGCCTGCGTTGTGGCTTGTACGGCTGAAAACAACGTTAGTGTTGTGGGTAAGATTCAAGTTCAGAAAGCTCATGAAATGCATTGGTTGAGAATCGACCGCTATTTTACCGGGGATGTTAAAAACCCTGATGTGGTTTTTCAACCGATGTTGTGTCAGCATTGTGATAACGCTCCTTGCGAAAATGTTTGTCCGGTTGCCGCTACTAACCATAGCAGTGAGGGCTTAAACCAAATGACTTATAACCGTTGTATCGGTACAAGATATTGCGCAAACAACTGTCCTTTCAAAGTTCGTCGTTTCAACTGGTTGGATTTCACGGGTGCGGATAGCTTTAAAGACAATCAACAGCCATTGCGTGGAACCGAATTAAACGAAGTCGTATTCCAAATGAATGATGATTTAACAAGAATGGTATTGAATCCAGATGTTACTGTTCGTTCAAGAGGTGTGATTGAAAAATGTTCTTTCTGCGTTCAGCGTTTACAAGACAGCAAATTAGAAGCTAAGAAAAACCAAGATCCTACAATGGTTCGTAATGTTAAGACTGCTTGTATGCAGGCTTGTCCAACAAACGCCATAAATTTTGGTAATGTAAATGATAAAGAAAGCGAAGTTTCAAAAGCAAGAGCAGATAAAAACAGAAATTTCTATGTGTTGGAGCAACTTCACGTCTTGCCTAATGTAAGCTATCTGGCAAAAATCAGAAATACCGACAGACATGTTGGTATTGCAGAAGAAGCTCATGAAGAAGCACACAGTTAAAGAATTGAATAAATAATAAACGGACTAACAGCCAGTATAAATAGTCAAAAGAGAAAAAAGAATATGTCATTACTCAAATACGAATCACAACTAAGGGAACCGCTAGTAGATGGTGATAAAAATTATCATCAGGTAACGGAAGACATCATTAGTCCTATTGAGATGAAACCAAGTAAGCTTTGGTACATCGGATTTTTTATAAGTGTAGGCCTATTGCTTTTTGGTGCGTACAGTGTTTACAGAGAGGTTACTTATGGTATTGGTCAGTGGAACCTTAATAAAACAATTGGATGGGGTTGGGATATCACCAATTTCGTTTGGTGGGTAGGTATCGGTCATGCCGGAACCTTGATCTCTGCGATACTTTTACTTTTCCGTCAGGGATGGAGAACTGGTGTGAACAGAGCTGCGGAAGCAATGACTATTTTTGCCGTAATGTGCGCCGGTCAGTTTCCAATCTGGCACATGGGTAGAGTATGGATGGCATTTTTTGTATTACCTTATCCTAACTCACGCGGACCATTATGGGTGAATTTTAATTCTCCATTACTTTGGGATGTGTTTGCGATTTCAACTTATTTCACTGTATCATTATTGTTCTGGTATTCTGGTTTATTACCAGATTTGGCAACAGTAAGAGACAGAGCAAAAACTAAATTGCGTAAATTATTATATGGTGTGGCTTCTTTTGGATGGACAGGAAGCACCAAGCACTGGCAACGTCATGAGTCATTATCATTAGTGTTGGCAGGATTGAGTACACCGCTGGTATTGTCGGTACACACGATTGTATCTTTTGACTTTGCTACATCAATTGTTCCGGGATGGCATACCACCATCTTCCCTCCTTACTTTGTTGCCGGTGCGATTTTCAGCGGATTTGCCATGGTGCAAACGTTGTTGATTGTAGTAAGAAAAGTAATGGGTCTTCAGGATTATATCACCTTAGGTCACATTGAAGCAATGAATAAAGTTATTGTACTAACTGGAAGTATTGTGGGTTGTGCATATCTCACAGAGTTATTCATTGCCTGGTATGGTCAGAACCCATACGAATGGTATGCATTCTCTCAGAACAGAGCAAATCTTTTCAGCCCATACGGATGGAGTTATTGGTTGATGATGTTCTGTAACGTGGTATCTCCACAGTTATTCTGGAGCCGTAAATTAAGAAGAAACATTACTGTTACTTTCTTTATGAGTATTGTAGTTAACATAGGTATGTGGTACGAGCGCTTTGTAATTATTGTTACTTCTATCTATCGTGATTTCTTGCCATCAAGCTGGAGTACTTATTATAGCCCTAGTATTTGGGAGATTGGTTTTTATCTGGGAACATTCGGATTGTTCTTTACCTGCTTCTTCTTGTTTGCTAAATACTTCCCTGTAATTGCCGTTGCAGAAATCAAATCGATTTTAAAAACAACAGGCGAAAATTACAAAGCAAAAATGACCGACATTGAAAAAGCAGATTCAGATAAATTTTATATCGAAGAAGTAGAACATGCACATTAAAAAAATTAAAAAATAAAAATTCAAAATTTATAATAAGAGCTCAGGTTTTTACTTTTCAATTTTGACTTTTGAATTATTAAAATAAAAAATATGGCTGGAGGAATTAAAAAATTTGTAGTTGGCTCATTTGATGATGAAGCTGTTTTATTTCCCGCGGTGAAAAACGTTCGCAAGGCCGGATATAAAATACATGATGTGTACACTCCATTTCCAATTCATGGATTGGATCATGCCATGGGTTTAAGAGAAACAAGCTTGCACACCGCCGGTTTTATCTATGCCATTACAGGAACAACAACCGCACTCTCTTTCATGAGCTGGGTATTTACAAAAGACTGGCCTTTGAATGTTGGAGGTAAGCCACATTTTGCTTTACCGGCATGGATACCAATTACTTTCGAATTGACAGTATTATTTTCTGCAGTGGGAATGGTATTGACATTCTGTTACCTGTGTCAGCTTTCGCCTTTTGTAAAAAAACATCATTTTCATGCAAGAGCTACAGATGATCTTTTTGTAATGGCTATTGAATGTACCGACAAAACAAACGATGCAGAAGTTCAAAATTTCCTTCAGAAAGCAGGAGCAAAAGAAATAAATATTCAGGTTGCTGAAACCGGGTGGTGGATTGGAAGATACGATAGAGAACAAAAATTATACAGAGAAGAGAAAGGCTATTAAGCTGATTAGTTTCAAAACAGAAAAGTAGTTTCAAAACAGAAAAGTGTTTTTATACATGAAAAAAATAGCGACAATATTAATTTTGGTTTTGGCATCAACAGTTATATTTATTAGCTGTGATAATAAACGCCAGCCCGGAAAAGTGTATATGCCCGATATGGCCTATAGCAGAAGTTATGAAACTTATGCAGAAAGAGACTCTTCCAAGTTTTCAATGAATATGGAAGAAAGAGGCGGAAGCAAAATATTTTACAATGCACAGCCTGCAAAAGGAACAATAAAGAGAGGTGAGTTTATGCCTTACACATTACCGAATGATAGTAATGGATATAAAATGAGTGCTATGATTCCCAACCCCATACAAAGCATGACCGAAGACGAAATGAAAGAAGCCGGAAGACTATTTAATATTAATTGCGCCATTTGCCATGGAGAAAAAGCTCAGGGTAATGGTCCGATTTCAACTTCAGGAAAAATTGGAGGTATAGCAAATCTTACATTGGATATGTATGTGAAGATGGCTGATGGAACGATGTTTCATTCTATAACTTATGGTAAGAACAATATGGGCAGTTATGCCTCTCAGTTGTCGAGAAAACAACGCTGGATGGTTGTTAAGTACATTCGTTCACTTCAGCCTAAAGCCGCAGTTGCAGTTATGGCCGACAGTACAATGAAAGCAAAATAATACAAATAGAATAAAGAAATAAAAAACCGATTTGCTTCGGTGTTTATAAAAAATAAAGATTATTTAGATGAACAATCAATTTGAATTACCGGCCAGCTACAAAAAGTGGACATGGGGATTAATCATAGCAGGAGTAATAGCCTTGTTGTATGGTTTTATAATGTTTCATCCTTTTGCTCCCGCAGAGCATGGCAGTGGAAATTATAGCAGCACTCGTTTTTGGGCAGTCTTACTTCAAAACAGCGTGTATTGGTTATTGGTAGTTAATGCCTCAATGTTCTTTATTTGTGTTACAACCATGGCAATGGGTGGCTGGCAAATAGCGTTGAGAAGAGTTCCTGAAGCAATCTCAAGTGTAGTTCCAATTTTAGGCATCATTACTTTTTTAATTTTAATGGCAATTGTTTGGAGTGGAAGAACAGATATTTACCCTTGGCTAGACAAATCTGCTGTAGCAAAAGATGTAATTTTAAATGGCAAAAGCGGTTTTCTTAATGCCAAATTTTATTCCATATGGTCTGCTGTGTGCATTTTTATGTGGTGGATTTTAGGTCGTAAAATGAGAAGCCTAAGTTTGGAAACAGACAAGAACGGAACGATGGATTATGAAACAGGAAAAAAATGGATTTGGAAAAATACTGTTTGGGCTTCATTATATACCGTATTCTTTGGCCTATCTGTAGCATCAACAGCACCCTGGCTTTGGTTAATGAGTATTGATGCTCATTGGTTTAGTACTATGTATAGTTGGTATACTTTTGCAAGTACGTTTGTTTCAGGAATGTCTTTGGTTGCTTTGTTTGTTATATACCTAAAAAACAAAGGTCAATTAGAATATGTTACCGAAGAACATTTACATGATGTTGGTAAATTTATGTTCGCCTTTTCTGTATTCTGGACTTATTTATGGTTCTCGCAATACATGCTAATTTGGTATAGTAATCAACCAGAAGAAACAAAATATTTTATTGAAAGAATCGGAACAGCAAGAAAATCCGGTCCTTATCATGGATTGTTTTTCTTAAATCTTGTTTTGAATTTCCTTTGCCCATTATTGATATTGATGAGAAGAGGTGTAAAGCGTAACTGGACTTCGGTTTCTGTAATGGCAGTACTTATCATATTTGGTCACTGGATTGATTTTTATCAGATGGTAATGCCAGGTACGATGAAAGACCATGCAGAAATGATGCCTTTCGAATTTGGAATTGCAGCACTGTTTATTGGATTGATTTTATGGGGTGTAGGAAAATATTTAACCAGTAATCCATTGACGGCAAAAAATCATCCTTTCTTAAAAGAAAGTATGATACATCACACGTAGAATATTATAATACAAATTAAAAATATTTAAAAGTCGGGGTCTTTACTTTTAAAAAAAGAAAAATTTTTACCAATGAATGAGTTTTATTTTATTGCAATCGTCGTAATGATTTTTGTGGTGATCTTTCAAATTGCTAAAGCAAGCGAGTACGTTAGTGTATTGAAAGGAGAAGAAAAATCCCGTAAACAAAACAACAAAATCAATGGCTTTTTGCTCATTACTTTTTTGATCCTTGGTTTATTGGGCGCATGGTATTGCAATGAACTTTATTATGGAAAAACACTTTTCCCTCAGGGCTCAGCCTCTGTAGAAGGAGAAAAAATTGATTTCATGCTCTACATTACTATTGCAGTAACGGGTTTGGTTTTTGTAATTACACAAATTCTATTGTTTTGGTTTGCCTTTAAATATCAGGAACAAGACGGTAAGAAAGCGTATTATTTTCCTCACAATACTAAATTGGAATTATTATGGACAACAGTTCCGGCAATATTCTTAACAGTACTTGTAGTTTTTGGTTTGAAGTATTGGTTTAAAATGACAAATGACGCACCTAAAGATGCTGTTGTTGTAGAAATTACTGGACATCAGTTTGCATGGGACATGCGTTATCCCGGAACTGATGGTAAGCTGGGAAAGAAAAATTACAAATTATACAATCAACCTTCAGGCAATACACTAGCTGTGGATTTCGAAGATCCAGAAAGCTGGGATGATTTACATACAACAGAAATGCACCTTCCTGTTAACAGACCCGTGAAATTGGTTATTAATGCGATGGATGTTATTCATGATGTGGGTTTATCACATTTTAGAATGAAAATGGATGCGGTTCCAGGAATTCCAACTACAATGTGGTTTACACCTCAGTACACTACAGAGCAAATGAAGAAGAGAACAGGAAATCCAAATTTTGTATATGAAATCAGTTGCGATCAGATGTGTGGAAAAGGACACTTTTCAATGCGTGGGGTAATCGTTGTTGAAAGCGAGGAAGATTATAACAAATGGTTGGCATCACAAAAACCAGAGTATTTTACTTTTTTCCCGGATAAAGATCCATCAAAAAAAGTATTACAGGTAACAGATAGTGCATCTGCCTCAAAGCCTATGGCTCAGGTAATGCCCAATAATCCATAATAATAGAATAAAATATTTTATACAACTATGAGTACAGTTACAGCACACGGATCCACACATCATGAAGCACATGGAGATGAGCATCAGGAACATCACCATCATGAAACTTTTATTACCAAATATGTATTTAGTCAGGATCACAAAACCATTGCTAAACAATTTTTAGTAACCGGTATTATCTGGGCTATTATTGGAGGATTATTTTCTGTAATCTTTCGTTTACAATTGGGAAATCCAGAAGCCACTTATCCTTTCCTGGAAGACTTTCTGGGACATTGGGCAAAAGGCGGAAAATTACAACCCGAATTTTATTATGCTTTAGTAACTATGCACGGTACAATATTAGTATTCTTTGTATTGACGGCAGGCTTAAGCGGTACCTTTGCTAATTTCTTAATACCACTTCAGATTGGTGCAAGAGACATGGCGTCACCAATGCTGAATATGTTAAGCTATTGGTTTTTCTTTCTGGCTTCTGTAATCATGATGGGATCTTTATTTGTTCAAACAGGACCAGCAAGTGGAGGCTGGACCGTTTATCCTCCATTAAGTGCTTTGGGTGATGCTTCATCAGGAAGTAAAATTGGAATGGATTTATGGTTGGTAAGTATGGCCATGTTCGTGGTGTCTTCATTGTTAGGAGGCTTAAATTACATTACTACAATATTAAACATGCGTACCAAAGGAATGAGCATGACGCGTATGCCATTAACTATTTGGGCATTGTTTTTCACAGCTGTTCTTGGGGTATTGTCTTTCCCTGTGTTGTTATCCGGGGCTATTTTATTGTTATTTGACAGAAACTTAGGTACCAGCTTTTTCTTAAGTGATATCGTTGTTGCCGGAAAAATAATGCCTAACGAAGGCGGAAGTGCAATTCTGTTCCAGCATTTATTTTGGTTCTTAGGACATCCGGAAGTGTATATCATTCTGCTTCCAGCAATGGGAATGTCTTCTGAAATACTTTCTGTAAACAGCCGCAAGCCTATATTTGGTTATATGGCGATGGTAGGATCTTTATTTGCCATTACCATTCTGGCATTTTTGGTATGGGCGCATCACATGTTTGTAACCGGACTGAATCCATTCTTGGGATCTGTATTCGTTTTACTTACTTTATTGATTGCTGTTCCTTCTGCGATAAAAGTTTTTAACTGGTTAACTACATTATGGAGAGGAAATATTCGCTTTACTCCAGGAATGTTATTTGCCATTGGATTTGTGAGTTTGTTTATCAGCGGAGGTTTAACAGGTATCTTCCTTGGAAACTCTGCATTGGACATTCATCTTCATGATACTTATTTTGTCATCGCTCACTTTCATATAGTAATGGGTGTAGCCTCTTTCTTCGGAATGTTTGCTGGTGTTTATCACTGGTATCCTAAAATGTTTGGTCGTTATTTAAATAACACTTTGGCTTATATCCATTTTTGGGTTACAATTGTTGGTGCGTATTTAATTTTCTGGCCTATGCACTATGAAGGTTTAGCAGGTATGCCACGTCGTTATTATGATTTTTCTAACTGGGAATCATTCAAAAATTTTGGAGGATTAAATCAGTTTATTAGTATTATAGCTTTAATCGTTTTCGCTGCACAGTTAATGTTTGTTATCAATTTCTTTTACAGCATCTGGAAAGGAAGAAAAGTAACCAATCAAAACCCTTGGGGTGCGAATACTTTAGAGTGGACCGCTCCAATTAGACCAGGTCATGGCAACTGGCCCGGAGAAATTCCAGAAGTACATCGCTGGCCTTATGATTATGGAAAAGACGGAAAAGAATTTATTCCGCAGGATGTACCGGTTGGTGCCGATGAAAGCAAACATTAAAAAACAGTAGTGCAGGATAATAAAACCATACCCAATTCAACTTCGTTTGTATTGGCGAGCAAAGTGAAGGATTATTTTTTATTGATAAAGTTCACTTTGAGTTTTATGGTGGTGTTTAGTACCGTAATCAGTTACTTACTTGCACCTAATATCAGTTTTAATCTGATACAAGTTCTTTTACTTTTTGCAGGCGGAATGTTAGTTACCGGATCTGCAAACACGATTAATCAGATTCTTGAAAAGGATACTGATGCGTTGATGAAACGAACAGCAAAAAGACCTGTTGCCAGCGGAAGAATGTCTTCTGGAGAAGCTTGGTCTTTTGCAGGTATATCAGGAGCATTGGGTGTATATATAATGTATACATTCAGTGTTGAAGCCGCATGGTTGAGTTTAGCAAGTTTGGTGTTGTATGGTTTCATTTATACACCATTAAAAAAAATAAATTCTATTGCAGTACTGGTTGGTGCAATCCCCGGAGCGCTGCCTTGTTTGATTGGATGGGTAGCAAGTTTTGGCGAAGGAAATGATAACAACTGGACTGGAGGATGGATATTATTTGCGATTCAGTTTTTGTGGCAGTTTCCTCATTTCTGGGCAATAGCCTGGGTAGCACATAAAGATTATAGTGCAGCAGGATTTAAATTATTACCCAGTGATAAAGGACCAACTAAATTCACCGCTATTCAAACCATCATGTATAGCGCTTTAATGATACCGGTTGGATTGTTGCCATTTATGTTTCACATTAGCGGAATAATCAGCATGTGGATTTTGTTGTTATGTAACTTGTTTATGGTCTATGTAAGTGTGATGTTGTTTATCAGAATGGACATTCCATCAGCAAAAAAAGTAATGTTCAGTTCTTATTTTTATCTGATGATTGTTTTTATAAGTTTATATGCAGATAAACTAAGAGGGTAAAAAATATTGTAAAGTTCTTTTAATAAGAGGTATGGAAACAGAGGTGATAAAACCAAAAAATAAAATTCATCCCCATAAATTTACTTTGTGGGTTGGCATCGGAAGCATTGTAATGATGTTTGCCGGACTAACAAGTGCTTATATTGTTAAACGCAATCAAGCAGGATGGGTAACTTATGATTTGCCGAGGTCTTTTTGGTACAGCACTTTGATAATTATATTCAGCAGTATTACGTTGCATCTTTCCGCCAAGGCATTTAAAGAGAGAGCAATGTCTAAATACAGAATGCTGATATTGTCAACTTTAATATTGGGAGTTCTTTTTATAGTGTTACAATTTATGGGTTTTAAAAACCTGTATGATCAGGGATTAGACTGGAAATCACATGTATCGGTTTCCTTTTTTTGGGTGATTGTTTTATTGCATGCTGCACATGTTATCGGAGGTATCATTGCTTTGATAGTGATGTTTCTGAAAGCATTCAGTACTAAAACAAGAATTTACAGTATGGTGCCCATAGATCTAATTTGTACCTATTGGCATTTTGTAGATGTGCTTTGGATTTACTTATTGATTTTTATAATCATGATTAAATAAAATCAGAAAGAACTGTAGATAACAGCAAAAGAATAAAAAATAAAAGACAACGGATAAGTCCAGCGTCAACTAAATAAGATAGAATAAAGATTTTTTAAGACACTAGAATAAACGATTATGTCAACAACAGCAATTCCGTCGGGAACAAAATGGTGGAGTGGAGGTAAAAGCCCATTCAATGTCAGTTACGGCAAAGTAATGATGTGGTACTTTTTGATGAGTGATGCTTTTACATTTGGTGCATTTCTTATCAGTTATGGAACCATACGTTTCAGCGTAAATCATTGGGCAGATCCCAACCATGTTTTCAACGCCTTTCCATTTGCAGGTCATGCAAATCTTCCTTTGGCATTTGTGAGTCTGATGACTTTTATTCTAATTTTCAGTTCTGTTACAATGGTTCTTGCTGTTCACGAAGGACATCACATGAACCGTAAAGGTGTGGAGAAATATATGATTCTTACTATTATCGGAGGTTTGGGTTTCTTAAGTTGTCAAGCATGGGAGTGGACACACTTATTAACAGGAGAGCATGTGGCATTGTTAGGCGATGGAACTTTAAGTGTATTGCCAACTACAGTAAAAATGAATCCATGGGGTGAGGCTTTATCAGCGACCGAAATCTTGTCTGCTTTGCAAAAAACATCTCATGAACAATTGGTGGCGATTGCCAACACGTTACATCATGGAGCTGAGGGTGCTCATCACGCAGTTGAATCTTTAACTAATCAGGAGCTCATCAATCAAATTACTTCAAATACTGAATTTCACGCAACA
>CANFGZ010000024.1 GCA_947446585.1 Chitinophagaceae bacterium
AAAAATAAATAAATCATAATCATAAATGCAGCACCAATCAAACCATATTCTTCTATTATAATAGCATAAATAAAATCACTGTAACAATGTGGCAAAAAATTTCTTTGAACACTATTTCCCGGACCTCTTCCAAACCAGCCCCCATTGGCTATGGCAATTTTTGCCTGATTAATCTGATACAGTTTTTCATTATCATCATCATTTTTACTGTATAAAAATGTTTGAATTCTTCCTATCCATGTTGGAAGCCGCTTCACAGAGGAGAATACTTCTGGTAATTTTTTGGGGCGATGATTTTCTTTGTCATAATTAACAACGGCTATCATAATCAGGAAAGCAACCGGAATCATCGCAATACCAACGGTGCCTAATAAATGTTTGGTACTAACCCTTCCTATAAACATTAATAAAATACTGGTTCCAAAAATCAATAACGCTGTTGATAAATTAGCCGGTGCTATTAAAATTGTAATTAAAATAACAGGAGTGATGATTGGCACAAATCCTTTTTTGAAATCTTTGATTACATTTTGTTTTCTGCTAAGCATTCTGCTCATGTACATGAACAAGGCTAGTTTCGCTAAATCAGAAGTTTGAAAAGTCATATTGATTACCGGAAGTCTAATCCACCTGCTGCCGGCATTCAATTGAACACCAAAGAATAAAGTATAGACCAACAATGGCAATGAAACGAGAAATATAATCAAAGCCACTTTTGAGTAAATGGTATAATTAATACGATGCGCAAAATAAATAATGATTAAACCAAGAATTATAAATGCGAATTGTTTAAACAAATAACTTTCATTACTTCTGCTCATTCTATACGCCAACGAACCTGTGCTACTATAGACCAACAACAAACTTGCCAGGGTTAGAATGATCACAATACTCCAAATCACTTTATCACCCTTGGTTTTATTTACCAAATTACCCCCAACATCTCCAATACCCCTGAAAGGAGCAGCAGTAGCGAGTTCACTATCCATAGATGGATTAAACAACTGCTTTATTTTAGAGAAAAACTGTGACATTTTATATTCAGGTATATTTTAAAATAAAAATTATAAATCTCTAACGGCTTCTTTAAATTGATTGCCTCTGTCTTCGTAATTTTTAAAAAGGTCAAAGCTTGCACAAGCCGGACTCAACAATACCACTTCTCCTTTATTGGAATAATGAAAAGCGGTTTTCACTGCATCTTGAATATTTTCAGTATTTACAATCAGCGGCACAATTTCTCCGAATGCATCATTTATTTTGGTATTGTCTACACCTAGACAAATGATGGCTTTTACTTTTTCTGCAACCATTTCTTTTAATAAATCATAATCGTTTCCTTTATCCACTCCACCCATAATCAGAATAACAGACTTTTTCATACTTTCCAATGCAAACCAGGTACTGTTTACGTTAGTAGCTTTACTGTCATTAATAAATTCTACTCCTTTAATAGTTGCTACTTTTTCCATTCGGTGTTCCAGGCTTTCGAAAGTCTGCAACGCTTCTCTGATTTTTTCTTTGCGAATGTCTAAGGCTGTCGCTGCCATACTTGCTGCCATGCTATTATATTGATTATGTTTTCCTTTAACAGCAAAGTCTTCAACACTCATTTGAATTTCTTCACTCTTCCATTTCAGGTACATTTTGGCGTTTGTGAGGTACGCACCTTGTGGTAGTTCTTTACTCATAGTGATGGGAGCTTGGGTTGATTTAATGGGATAGTGAGGTATCATTTTCATCGTCAGATCATCATCGAGATTATAAATAAACACATCATTCTCTCTTTGATTTTCTATGATTCTGAATTTACTTGCAATATAATTTTCGACTTTATAGTCGTAGCGGTCCAAATGATCTTCGGTAATGTTGGTGATTACCGCTACTTTGGGTCTGAATGTTTTAATGTCGTCTAGTTGAAACGAACTGATTTCGGCAACATAAACAGGTTTGGGATCTACTGCAACTTGTCTGGCAAAAGAAAAACCGATATTGCCAACCATAGCACAATCTTTCTGTGCATGTTTAAATATGTGATACGTGAGTGCAGTAGTAGTTGTTTTGCCATTGCTGCCTGTAATTGCCACCACATCGCTGTTGCCAATAAATCTGAAAGCAAATTCAATTTCACTGATGATTGAAATATTTTTGGCTCTGATTTTTTTGATGATGTCGGCCTTTTCTGGTATGCCCGGGCTCTTGATGATTTCATCCGCATTTAAAATCAAATCTGTTGAATGAATGCCTTGCTCGTAAGCAATATTGCTTTCGTTAAGTTCGGTAAGAAATTTGTTTGCAATCATTCCTCCATCACTTACAAAGACGTCGAAGCCTTGTTGTTTGGCCAGCAATGCTGCACCAACACCGCTTTCTCCGGCTCCTAATATGACCAATCTTTTTTTCATCAGTGATTCAGCAATTAAATAAGCGTTTTGTTTTCCCTCTCATTTTTTAAATGAGAAAATAAAAAAAGGGTACAGATTAAAACCGTGGTGTTTTCATCTGTTAAAAATGGTTCTTCAATGGTATTGACATTTACAGGACAAAATCATCCATAAATATCTTTGTAGGATAGATTAAAAAGGTTCTTCAATGGTATTGACATTTACAGGACAAAATCCTTAAATGTCGGTTGGTTTAGGATAAGTGTTTTTCTAAGGAAGCATTAAATAATCACACATCTTATTGAGTGAATTCAATACATCTTTAAAAAATGGTTCTTCAAAAGCATCGAATTTAATGGGTAGTAATTTTCTAAGGGTAATCGATTAATTTTATAAAAACTTAAATTCTATTTTATTCAATTTTATTATCTGAGTTTCAAAGTCACTATTGCCAAAGCCACACTCAAAATGGTAACAATCCAGAAACGCACCGCAATCTTACTTTCATGAAATCCTTTTTTCTGATAATGGTGATGTAAAGGACTCATTAAAAAAACCCGTCTTCCCTCTCCATATTTCTTTTTGGTATACTTGAAATAACTCACTTGAATCATTACACTCATATTTTCAACAAGAAAAACCATACAAAATATCGGTATCAATAATTCTTTTCTAACAATAATAGCTAGTGCAGCAATGATTCCTCCAAGCGCAAGACTTCCGGTATCTCCCATAAAAACCTGAGCAGGGTATGAGTTGTACCAAAGAAATCCTATACAGGCACCAACAAATGCGGCGATAAAAATAGACAGCTCACCAAGATTGGGGATGTACATGATGTTTAAGTATTCGGCAAATTTTATATTACCACTTACATAAGCAAATATGCCTAAGCAAATTCCTATAATTGCACTCACCCCTGTTGCCAAACCATCCAGCCCATCAGTAATATTTGCACCGTTAGAAACAGCAGTAACAATAAAAATGACTATCAGTATATATACGATGTATGCATAATTTTCAAGGCTCTTAGGTAAAAGTTTGGCATAATTAAATTCATGTCCTTTCACAAATGGAATTGTGGTAATAACCGTTTTTGCATCAGTAAAAACTCTGGCTTTACCATCTACCATCACTGTATCATATTTTATTTTTTGTCCTTTTTTGTTGTAAACACTTACTGGGCTGTTTAATAGCACTTCTCTTTTTACCAAAACGTTTTGATTGAAATAGAGTGTGGCACCAACAATAATTCCCAATACAACTTGACCAAATATTTTAAATCTTCCTGCCAGTCCATCTGCATCTGATTTTTTGTATTGAATTCCTTTATCCTTAGCTATTTTTTTTGCTCTTATTTTAAGATAATCATCAATAAACCCAATTGTGCCCAGCCAGAGTGTACAAAGCAGCATTAATCTTATGTAAACCTTGTGTAAATTGGCAAACATTAACGTAGGCACTATAATCGCAAGTATGATAATTATACCGCCCATAGAAGGGGTGCCTACTTTTTGTTTCTCACCGGCCAAACCAAGCTCTCTAACGGTTTCCCCCATTTGCTTTTTTTGCAAAAACAGAATTATTTTTTTTCCGAAAACAGTGGAGATTACTAAAGAAAGAATCAGGGCCAGCATCACTCTGAAAGTAATGAATTGGAAAAGTCCACCTCCCGGAAACCGGTAGTTTTCTTTTGCAAACCATTCAAATAAGTGATACAGCATTTACTTTTTTTTATGCTCAGTTTCTTGAGCCATTTTTAAAAATTATTTTTCTAGCAATTCAAACATTTCATTTAAAACTTTCTTGTCGTCGAAATCATATTTCACTCCTTTGATTTCCTGATATTTTTCGTGTCCTTTACCTGCAATCAATATGATGTCTTCTTTTTCTGATAAACTAACTGCAGTTTTGATGGCCTCTTTTCTATCGGCAATGGTGATGCATTTTTTACGGGAAACCACATTCACACCTGTTTCCATTTGTTTTAATATTTCCAATGGATCTTCGTGACGGGGATTATCCGAAGTAAGAATAACTTTATCGCTGTACTGACATGCTACTTCGGCCATCAATGGTCGCTTTGCACTGTCTCTATTTCCTCCACATCCAACTACTGTTATTATTTTCTTTTCTCCCTGACGTAAATTTTTTATAGTTACTAATACATTTAAAAGCGCATCTGGGGTATGTGCATAGTCTACAATGCCCACAACTTTTTCGTGATGACTTAATGTATAATCAAACCTTCCTTCGGCACCGGATAATGTACTTAAGAGTTGTAATACTTGATATTTTTCTTCCCCTAAACAAATAGCCACACCATATACCGCAAGAAGATTGTAAGCATTGAATTCGCCAATCATTTTAAAATGCACATCAATATCATTAACGGTCATGTGCAATCCGTTCAAACTGTTTTCCAGAATTTTTCCTTTAAAATCAGCGAGTGTTTTAAGGCTATAAAAATATTTTTTAGCTGAAGTATTTTGCAACATCACGGCTCCTCTTTTTTCGTCGGCATTACTTAAAGCAATTGCATTTTTAGGAAGAGAATCAAACCATGATTTTTTTACACGGATGTATTCTTCAAAAGTTTTATGATAATCGAGGTGATCGTGAGTGATATTGCTAAAGACACCCGCCGCAAAATCAATTCCTGCTATACGATTCTGATGAATAGCATGACTACTGCATTCCATAAATACATAACTGCATTTTTCGTCAACCATTTTCTTAAGTAATTCGTTCAGATGAATAGCGTCAGGAGTAGTATGAGTAGAGGAAATAATGGTATCTCCAATTTGATTTTGTACCGTGCTTATCAATCCGCATTTATATCCAAGGCCAGAAAATAATTTCCATAGCAAAGTAGCAATCGTTGTTTTGCCATTGGTGCCGGTAACTCCTACTACTTTTAGTTTTGTGGACGGCTCGCCAAAAAAGTTATGACTAATTATTCCTGCGGCAACAGAACTGTCGGGAACGGAAATATAAGTAATTGCAGGATTTAATTGTTCTGGTAATTCTTCGCATACAATAGCAACAGCACCTTGTTGAATAGCCGCGCTAATAAAATCATGCCCATTACTCAAGCTTCCTTTCAATGCTATGAAACAAGTTCCGGGGGTCACTTCTCTAGAATCTGTTTGCAGATTCTTAATTTCTATTGACGTACTTCCTGATACCTCACGAATGTTAACCTTGTATAAAATCTCTTTTAGCATTGACAGTAGCTCTTAATTGAGCATTAAAATTATTTTTTGACCTTTTTTAAAATTTGTTCCTGCTATTAAACTTTGATTGATTACTTTTCCTTTTCCGGAAACCAAGGCTATTAGGCCTTTATTTTCGAGAAGATATAAAGCATCCTTAAGACCCATTCCTCTTACATCTGGAATTTTATTTTCAGTGGCATTTAATTGAACAGGATTTTTTAGTCCTGCGATATTCTTATGAAAACTCGCTTGGCGCCAAACACCTGTTTCGGCAGAATCTTTAAATGATACATTTAATTCAGAAAAAATGGATTGCAAATCATTTCTCATTCCATAATAGAAATGATAAGAAGAATCATCAAACAGTTTTTTATCACAGGGCTTGCTCAAATAATGATAGTAAATATGATCACTTATTTTTTTGAGAACAGTACCTGCTACTTCTGCTCCATAATATTTTTTAGATTCTGTGCTGTTTTGAATCACTACTGCAATAGAGTACTTTGGATTTTCTGAAGGAAAGTAACCCATGAAAGACGACTGATAAATTTTTTTTCCATTCACATAACCTTGGTTATTCAGGGCGGTTACTGCTGTTCCGGATTTTCCTGAAATAGAATAAAGAGAATCATACAGTACGAGATGGCCGGTTCCATGTGGACTATCTACAACAGCTCTTAAACATATTTTTGCCTGTCTAATAGTTTCGTCACTGCAAATTTTATCTACAACAATTTCGGGAGAAAATGTTTTTACATCAACACCATGTTCTCTTATTGCATTTACGAGATAAGGGCGCATCATTTTTCCATTGTTGGCAACCGCATTATAGAGCATTAATAAATGAAGTGGTGTTACCAATACTTCATAACCATGAGCCATAAAAGGCACTGTTGTTTTTTCCCAGTATTTATCATTTGGATTTTTAACTGTGGGTCTTCCTGAAGAAGCAACGATGTCAATACCTGTCATCTTATTTAATCGGAAATGATCAATGTGTTGCCAGAATTTCATCGGTTGTTGTTCGTAATATTGAGTAGCCAATTTTGCAAAAGCCACATTACTACTTTTGGCAAAAGCATCTTCTAACGAAATAACTCCGGTGCCTAGGTGCGAATCTTTTATTTTTAATCCATAAAAATATTTTGAGCCGCCTTCACAATCTACTTTTGAGTTTATGGTAACATATTTATCCTCCAGCAAACTCAGTAGTGTAACCAGTTTAAAAACAGAACCTGGTTCAGTAGCTTTTCCAATACCATAATTAAGATCTTCGGCATAAGTTCCATCTGGCTGTACTCCTAAATTTGCTATGGCCTTAATTTTACCTGTTGCCGTTTCCATTACAATTGCTGTTCCATGAGGCGAATTATTTCCAACCAACATATCCATCAACTCGGTTTCAGTTACGTCTTGAATGTAGGTATCCAAAGTAGTGATTACATCTTTTCCATTAACAGGATCTAATTCTGCACCTTCAACAGGCATGTAAGCTCCGGCAGCATACCTCATCAGTCTTTGACCTGATGTTCCTTTAAGCAAACTGTCATAGGTTCTTTCAAGGCCAACATTTTTTGAAGAATCTTTCCTTGAAAGACCTATGGTCCGGTTTGCTAATAATACATAGGGGTTAATTCGTTTGTCTCTTGTGTCGAAGATGAATCCGCTTTTGTTTCTGCCTAAACGAACTAGAGGAAATTCGCGAAGGTCTTTGAATTCATCAAATGATATTTTTCTTTTCAGGAGATAAAAGCGTTCATTATTTTTATAGGCTAATTCCAATTCGCTTTTGTATTCGGCCTGTTGTTTATCCTGAAACAAATTACTGAGGCAGTAACTTAGTGAATCAACATTTTCTTTAAATCGCTTTCCTTCTTTTTCTCTTAAACCTTCTGCGCCAAAGTCGATATAAATATCAAAAACGGGAACGGATGTACTAAGAATATTTCCATCTTCGCTATAGATACTTCCTCTTGCTGCAGAAATAGGCAAATACTTCAAATGAAGGCTGTCGCCCATGCTTCTCCAGAATTTACCCTGAGCGTTTTGGATATAAAATGCTTTACCTAATACAAAGAATCCTAAGATTATTGTACCGAGAAAGCACAGGTAAACCCTCCATAATATGTCTTTCTTTATGTCCAAGAAGTGTGTGTTTTTTTAATTGCCGATTCTGTATATATAAATTGTGCTCTTAATTTTTTGTTTTACCCGAGTCAATAAGTACTTCGGGTGGTTGTTTCAATTCTTTCAAACCCATGGGCTCCACTGCTTTTGTCATTTCGCTGGGTTTGCTTCTGAAAATAACTTCACTTTTTATTGTTTTGTACTCGTATTCCAGTTCTTTCACATTTTTTTCGCTCACACCTATTTTTCTGATCAGCTTATCTGCATAATGTCCATTGTAGATATAAATTATTGCTATAACTGATAAAAAAAGAAGAAAAGGAATATTCTTAACTAAGTTGGAATAATTAAAATATTTCTTCCAATCAATCTTGTCATTGATTAACTGTTCTGATATATTTTGTTGTTCACTCATTTTTCGAATTATATTTTTTCTGCTATCCGAAGCTTTGCGCTTCTTGATCTTGTGTTTTCTCTAACCTCTTTTTCTTTTGGTTCAATTGGTTTTTTTGAAATTACTTTCAAAGGGCTTTGCGGCCTGGTTCCATATACATCATCAACAGGCAGTTCCACCGTTGAACCATATCTAAAAAAGTTCTTCACGATTCTGTCTTCCAAAGAATGAAAAGTGATTACCGACATTCTTCCTCCGGGTTTCAGTAATTCAATGGATTGCTCCAGCATTTCTTTCAGCGCACCTATTTCATCATTTACGGCTATTCGCAAAGCCTGAAAAACTTTGGCTAGATATTTATTAGGATTACCCTTTACGATTTCATGAATTACTTGTTTAAACTGATTGATTGTTTGAATTGCTGCAGTTCTTCTTTTCAAAACAATTAATCTGGCTAACGTTTTTGCATTGGTTACTTCACCGTATAATTCAAATAACTTTTGTAATTGCTGTTCGTCATATGTTGCGATAATATCTGAAGCCTTCAGCGATTGACGATTATCCATTCTCATATCTAAATCAGCGTCGAATCGGATAGAAAAACCTCTGCCGGCTTCGTCAAACTGATGACTGGATACACCCAGATCGGCCAGAATTCCATCAACAGCTAAACACTTATGAACTCTTAAGAACTTTTTAATGTTTCTGAAATTCTGTCTGATAAATACAATTCGGTCGTCGGTTGGAACATTTTTTAACGCATCGGCATCCTGATCAAATACATAAAGTCTTCCATTTTCACCTAATCTTTTCAGTATTTCTTTGCTGTGTCCGCCGCCGCCAAATGTGCAATCAACATAAACGCCATCGGCTTTGATGTTTAATGCATCAATGCTTTCATGAAGTAATACAGAAACATGGTATTGATTTGGGGAATCAGAAGAATCGGTGATGTCGGATGGTTTTTGATTACTCGACATACTTATCAACTGTTCGGCTTTTCAATTTTTTTGTTCATTACTTCATTGGCCAGATTACTAAAGTCATCCGGTGTTATTGAGTCAAAGAACTGCTGGTATGTTTTTTTATCCCAGATTTCTATTTTATTCATTGCGGAAGCCAAAACGATATCCTTTCCCAATCCGGCATATTCTGCTAGGCTTTTGGGTAACAACAATCGTCCGGCGCTATCGAGCTCAATTTGTGTTGCTCCATTCAGAAAATAACGCCTGAACTCCCTAACTTTAGGATCGAAATCGTTGAGGTTGCTAATTTGTTCAAAGAGAGGATTCCAGCTTTGTATAGGGTAAAGAGTAAGGCATTTTTCAAAACCCCTGTTCAATACAAAAAGTACACTCTCGCCTTCAGGTAGCTGTTTTTTGAAACCTGATGGCAGAAGAAAGCGCCCTTTCGTATCAACCGTAGATTCATATTCTCCTATGAAACCTATCATTTTTGGGTTTTTGGGTTATGTTAAGTTTTAAATCGACACAAAATAACACATTTTCCCACTTTCTGACACCAAATGGGTTAAACATTTTTATCCACAAGTGGATTTGCCCCTAATTACAAGGTGTTTTAAGCCAAAAAAAGACGTTTTTTGAGTAGTTGGGTGTGGATTGTTGTGGATAACTGTGGAAAACCCAATATTAATTTACAACCGGTAAGTTGATTATGAAGGAAGATCCTTTGCCAACGGCACTTTCGGCCCTAATTGTACCTTTATGTGCCTCAACCATTGTTTTGACATAACTGAGTCCTAACCCAAAACCTTTTACATTATGGATGTTTCCTGTGTGAGCCCGATAGAATTTTTCAAAGATTCGGGCCAGGGTTTCTTTGTTCATGCCAATGCCATTGTCAACAATTGTAATGCGGAGATTATTAAAATTATTTTCGGTTTTGATTTTTATCATCAGCCCAGACTCTTTGGAATATTTGACAGCATTATCCAGTAAATTATTAATCAAATTGGTAAAATGCACTTCATCGGCCATGATTAAATCATTTGCTGCAATTAATTCTGTTTCCAATAATCCATTTTTTTCCTGCAGTGGAAGTCGAATATTGTTTATCGCATTATTAATTAAATCGTGAGCAGAAGTTTTTTGTATATTAAGCTGCAACTCTTTTCTATCGAGCATTGCAGCTTGTAAAATAATTTCAACCTGCTTGTTCATTCTTTTGTTTTCCTCTTTAATGATATTGGTAAAATATCCTGACTTTTCTTTATCACCGATAACCTTTTCATTTTTCAATGCGTCAACAGCAAGTGAAATAGTAGCAATGGGTGTTTTGAATTCATGCGTCATATTATTAATAAAATCAGATTTGATTTCACTTAATTTTTTCTGACGGATTAGCGCTCTTATGGTTAAAAAGAAAGCTGTAGTAATAATTATGGTAAACAAAATTGTGCCTAAAATAAACCAGAAAATTTCTCTGAATACTATTGCACGCTGATGAGGAACGATAATAACCAGAAATTCTTCTTTAGTGAGATTTTCGTAATTGCTTCCTGGAGCGGGTTGCAACGGAATTGCAATATTGGTATTGTGGGTAGAATCAATGAAATATTCGAAGAAATTATCACTTTGAACCTGATCACCAGTAATACTATTGTCGGAAACAGCAAATTCGAAAATAATTCCTTCCAGGAAGTGCTTGTCCATGGAATTTCTAATTATTGCTGCAATTTCATCTCTAGTAAATCTTTTGATTACTGATGGCCTTAATATTTCAATCTTCATTTTTTCATTAGAACGAAATAGATCAGCCTTTTTATTAAGAGACATGAAACCATTCTTATCTTCCATCAGCTTTTCAGCAGCTTCTGTTGAAGCCAGAAAAATATTTTCTCTCAATTGTTTTTCTTTGGTTTCACGTGCAGTTTTAAGCCACAAAACCTGGAAATAAATCAATCCAAGAAGAGAAAGTGAGATGAGTATAGTTATGACAGGAAAAATCCTTTTCATCCATTCAAAGTTAAAGTCTTACTGATTTATTAATTCAATCATTAAAATCAAATAAAAATTATTAAAAACTTTGTAAGAATACCGCTGTATTTTTACAAGGCAAAATTAACGTAGAATAAGTTATGCTTGGTATATTTAATTTTTTATTTAAGAACTTTAACGGGTAATTATAAAAATCATTAAACACTCAAGCCAGTATAAATATTTCTTAATTACATTAGAAAAATGAATAGTGCAAGGGAAAATAGTTTGCTAATAGCTGATCCGTTTTTAAAGGATGAGAATTTTGTACGATCAGTAATATTTCTTTGTAGTCATAATGAAGAGGGCAGCTTTGGATTGGCCTTGAACAAAAAATTTGAATACACAATAGATCAATTAATTCCAGGGCTTGCATCATTTGCCCTTCCTGTTTTTGTTGGAGGACCCGTTGGCTTGGATACCATTCATTTTCTTCATCAATATCCTGAGCTAATTCCTGACAGCCAAACGCTGTTTGATGATTTATGTTGGGGCGGTGATTTTGAGAAAATAAAAGAATTAGTTATTTCAAAAACTATAGATATTAATAAGATAAAGTTTTTTATTGGCTACAGCGGCTGGTCGGAAGGACAGTTAGAAAAAGAAATTGAAGAAAAGACCTGGTTAACCTGTTCGGCTAAACGAAGTTTGATATTTGAAATTCCACCTGAAAATATATGGAAACAAAGTGTACTTGAATTAGGAGGGGAATATGAGCAAATTATTAATTATCCAATAGATCCACAATTAAATTAAAAATAAATATTTAACTATTGTTATTCAGCATATTGAAAATACCATCCAAATTAGCGCTGCCGATTTATTGCAGAAATTTAATTATAAATAAAAAAGAAATCTTGTATCATCCTGGGCCATTATTGATTGCTTCAAATCATCCCAATTCTTTTTTAGATGCAATTATTATGGCCACTATTTTTAATCGCCCGGTTTATTCATTAGCGAGAGGTGATACTTTTAAAAATAAATTTATTTCCAGGATTTTATATGGAATAAATATCCTTCCCGTATATCGAATCAGTGAAGGTGCTGAAAATCTAAATATCAATTATGATACATTTGCCAAATGCAGAGATATTTTTAAAAGAAACGGAATCGTTCTTATTTTCAGTGAAGGATTATGTGTTAACGAATGGAAACTTCGCTCTTTAAAGAAAGGCACGGCCAGACTGGCTTTCAGCAGCTGGCAGGAAGATATTAATGTTACTGTTTTGCCAACAGGAATCAATTATCATTCTTTCAAAACATTTGGAAAAAACATTCAATTGAAATTTGGAAACAGTTTTAATAGAGATGAATTCGATTATAAAAACATGGATGGAAATGCCATTAAAAGTTTCAACGAAAAATTAAAAAATGAATTAACTCAACTTGTAGCAGAAATAGAAAATAATGATAAAGTAAAACAAAAAGAAGTTTTTGAAATAAAACAAAAATCGATAAAAAAGAATCTGCTTTTTATTCCTGCTATTTTTGGAAGATGGATTCATGCTCCATTATATAATCCTATTCAAAAATTCACACAAAGCAAAGCTGGAAAAAGTGATCATTATGATTCAATCCTTGTTGGATTATTATTTCTATTGTACCCTATATACCTTTCATTAATAGCCATTGCTATTTATTTATGGCTGGGTAGCTGGTATTGGATGTTGACATTTGTTATCTTTCCTTTTTTGGCATGGAGTTTTGTACAACTGAAAAAACAATTTTAAACTACCAAAAGTTTTTTCCTGCAGAAAATTCAATAAACGGAATAAACCCATATTGATTGATTACAGGCGCAAACCCATATTTATACATCATATGTCTCGGTGTATGAATTCTAAATGATATTGATGGAATACAACTCCAGTAATTCGTATTTACGTAATTGGGATTTCGATGTTCCACCAGCATGTACACCTGCATATCTGATTTCGCGTAAGTGGCCCCAATACCAAAATCTACAAATCGGTTATTTTTTTTCAACGGCAGTAAATAATTGATTCTAACAGGTATGGTTAAACGAGAACTGTTGTTCCAATAAAATCCTGATTCACCGCAAACACCAAATCCTACATGAACTCCCAATCCGGGCTTTTTAAACAATTGACGTTCGTAATTAGCGGATAAGACGATGCCATTGCCTAAGAATTGGACGTAAACTGTATTTAATTTTACAGTTGGGTATGCATTCAACTCCGAATTAATTGAAGGATTGGATTGAGCTTCCCCTGCAAATGATGATAAAAGAAGTAATAATAAACAGAGATTTTTTTTCATGATTTTTATTTTTCAAACAAGAAAATATTTCCATGGTAACCACAAGCGACGCCATTGTAAAAAACCGTCTGAGGCTCTAGAAACACACCACCACAGCATCTTCTGTCGCCTTTGGATTTAGAATAATACACAACCACAGTATCAATATCTGTATTATTCAGCTTCAATAAAACAGTATCATTAAAAAACAATCTATCATCAAACACATGAATAAATGAACTATCTGATGGCTTTTTTTGCATCAAGGAGTCTCTGAAATATCTGGGGTTGGGACCTGTAATCAGATCTTCCTGTGTGTTTTTATCTACTATGGCGAATTGTGGTGTTATGTAGCAACTGGAAAAGCAATCACAGCCAGAAAAAAAAGAAATGCCAACAATGCTTACAATGAAGAAAAATGATTTTCTCATTTTGATTTTTTAAGTGGTCAAATATATAGGTTAAAAAATCGGTCGATGAAAAAACGAGGTTGGAAATTGTCATTGGTTTGTAATTTTTTATTATAAAAAATCAGTTGAAAAATAAGATGAACATCGCCCAACGTTGAAACGGTGGGCTAAATAAAATACAGCCCTCGGTTTCAACCGTAGGTGGAAATAAATCAAATGATTTGCAAATCGCGTAATGATAACATAGACGAAAAAACAAAAAAAACCCACAGCTTTTGCTATGGGTTTATGATAAAAATATTTCGAATCGCTTATTTTTCCTCCGCACCTTCCACCAAAACAGTTGTACTATTGTTCAACACTTCTACAAACCCACTTTGAATGGTGTATTGTGCCGTACTGTTTTTGTCTTTTAAAATTTTTACCGTTCCGGATTTCAATGCGCTTACTAATGGAGCGTGCCTGTCCAAAACTTCAAACAATCCAGTAATACCTGGAAGCTGGACTCCATAGACGTCGCCACTGAAAATTTTTTGTTCGGGTGTGAGTATTTCTAGTTTCATCTTTACAACATTCAAAAGTCAAAATTTAAAAATCAAAAATGACTGTTCTAAATTTTTTACTTTTTAATTTTTAATTTTTAATTGGTTTACGCATTCGCCGCCGCCATCAATTTCTTACCTTTTTCAATTGCATCTTCCAAAGTACCAACCAGGTTGAAAGCTGCTTCAGGATATTCATCCACTTCTCCATCCATAATGGCATTGAATCCACGGATCGTATCTTCGATTGGAACCAATACTCCTTTTAAACCGGTGAACTGTTCGGCCACGAAGAATGGCTGACTCAAGAAACGCTGTACTTTACGGGCTCTTGATACTACCAATTTATCTTCATCACTCAATTCATCCAAACCAAGGATGGCAATGATATCTTGTAATTCTTTATATCGCTGAAGAATTAATTTTACTCTGTTAGCTGTATTATAATGTAACTCACCTACAATTAAAGGAGTTAAAATTCTTGATGTTGAATCCAAAGGATCAACCGCAGGATAGATACCCAAATCCGCAATTTTACGACTCAATACCGTAGTAGCATCCAAGTGAGCGAAAGTTGTTGCAGGAGCTGGATCAGTCAAGTCATCCGCAGGTACATATACCGCCTGTACGGAAGTGATAGAACCATTTTTAGTTGAAGTAATACGCTCTTGCATCAATCCCATCTCAGTAGCCAATGTTGGTTGATATCCTACCGCACTTGGCATACGACCCAGCAAAGCCGATACCTCAGAACCTGCCTGAGTAAAACGGAAGATATTATCTACGAAGAAAAGAATGTCTTTACCTTGTCCGTCGCCTTCACCATCACGGAAATATTCAGCAATAGTCAAACCGCTCAATGCCACACGAGCACGTGCTCCTGGCGGTTCGTTCATCTGACCGAAAACGAAAGTCGCTTTTGATTCTTTCAAACCTTCCATATTTACAGAACTCAAATCCCATCCACCTTCTTCCATGCTATGTTTGAAAGCATCGCCATAATTCATGATACCTGCTTCAATCATCTCTCTCATCAAATCATTTCCTTCACGGGTTCTTTCTCCTACACCTGCAAAAACTGATAACCCATTATACGCTTTTGCAATATTATTGATCAACTCCTGAATCAATACTGTTTTACCCACACCGGCACCACCAAACAATCCAATCTTTCCACCTTTTGCATAAGGCTCAATCAAATCGATAACCTTAATACCTGTATATAAAACTTCTGAAGCAGTACTTAAATTCTCAAATAATGGTGGTTTTGCATGAATAGCACGACCACCCTCTTTACTTACTTGAGGTAAACCATCAATAGCATCACCGGTTACATTGAACAAACGACCTTTAATGCCTTCGCCGATTGGCATAGTGATTGGTCTTCCGGTATCAAGAACTATTGTTCCGCGAACCAAACCTTCTGTTCCATCCATCGCGATGGTACGAACACTGTCTTCTCCAAGATGCTGCTGAACTTCAAGTACAAGGATATCTCCGTTTTCACGCTTCAATTCAAGCGCATTCATAATCTCTGGTAATTTTGAGTCTTTATCAAACTGTACGTCAACTACCGCACCGATTACTGATTTTACTTTGCCTGTATTAGCCATAGAAAATATTTATTATTAGGTATTTATTTTGGGCGCAAAGGTAAGGGAAGCCACTTGTAATTAAAAATTGAAGCCCGCTTTTTTTAATATAAAAACCCAATGTTTGAATAGAAAGTTTATATAGAAGGTCTTTTGTTGGCCAGATAAACCCCTAATAAAATTACACAAAGGCTTAAAATTTGCATCCATCCTATATTTTCATGATAAACAACACCCCATAAAATGGCCACAAACGGGATGCCGTAAGTTACCATTGCCGCGAAAACGACGCCCGAATTTTTAATCAATATATAAAAAAGTATATTGGCAATTGAAGTTCCCAAGGCGCCGAGTAAAATGGAAAATCCTGTTGAAATCAGCACGCCCTTAGACATCAGGTCAAGAGAAAAATATCCAAAGAAATACAAGGCAATCAAAGCCGGAATAGCATTTAAACATAGTGCTACTGAAACAATTTGTAGAGAAGGAATGTCTTTTAGATATCGTTGTACTAGATTTACATTGAATCCATAAAATAAAGTTGCCAGCATAACCAGCAATACATAATGCAGGTTTCCGCTGATAACCGCATCGGGCTGAGTAAAAAACAACATCATACTTCCACTAAAAGCTATTAGCACTCCCATTATTTTTTGTAATGACGTTTTACTTTGAAAAAAAATCGCTCCGGTAATAATCACAAAAATTGGAGTAAGAGAATTTAATGTACCTGCCAGTGAGCTATCAATGCCTTGCTCCGCAAAACAAAATAAATATGCAGGAAGCAGGCTTCCCAATGACCCCGAAAAAAAAACAATCCACATTTTTCCGGCAGGAATTTTCTTGAAACTTTTAACCGCTAACGGTAACAGAACTATGCCTGAAGCTACAATCCTTACTGAAGCTACCTGAAAGGCATTTAAATGACCCATTCCTAATTTCATCAAAATAAAACTGCTCCCCCAAATAAAAGAAAGTGTAATAAATAAAACCCACCTCAACATATTTCCATTCATCTTTCTGTTATTTGTTTCAAAGCAAAATTGGGTAATTTCCAAGAATAATATATATTTATTTCAAGAAGCATAAATTTGCACATGCTTATTTTTTAACAAACTAAAACTTACACATTATGAGCTTTCTTAAAGAATTCAGATCTTTTGCTATGAAGGGCAATATTGTTGACCTCGCTGTAGCGGTAATTATTGGTGGCGCTTTTGGCACTATTGTATCATCACTAGTAGATGACATTGTAACTCCATTATTACTTGCTCCGGCTTTAAAAGCTGCCAATGTTCACGAAATTGCCAGCCTGAGCTGGGGCGCCGTAAAATATGGCAACTTCCTCTCTGCAGTAATTAAGTTTATATTAATATCACTGGTGCTTTTCTCATTAATCAAAACCATGAATGCTTTCAAGAAAAAAGATGAGGAAGTTTCTGCTCCACCAGAACCATCATCAACAGATAAATTATTAACCGAAATAAGAGACGCTTTAAAAAAATAAATTATGAAGAAGTTTGCTTTTATCTGCATCCTTGTATTTACTTCATCTCTGATGAAAGCTCAGGATGCAACCGTTGTTGATCTTAAAAAAGAATCAGAAAAAATAATCAAGAAAGATCCTAAAGACACTATTCCTCAAGTATGGAAAAGAGGAGGCAATTTTAACCTCAACATCAATCAGGGCTCTATGAGTAACTGGTCGGCTGGAGGAGATAAATTTTCTTTTTCATTAAACTCATACCTTAATCTTTATTCGTTTTATAAAAAAAATAAAAACTCCTGGGACAATATGCTTGATCTAAATTTCGGCATTGTACAAACTACAAGTCTGGGAAGAAGAAAATCAAGTGACCGAATTGATTTTACTTCAAAATATGGCTATGCTTTAAAGAAACATCTCAATTTAGCTACGCTGTTTAATCTTCGTTCTCAATTTGCCAATGGATATAATTACGCCAATAACAGTCAGGGTGTAGAAACAGCAACATTAACTTCAAAGTCTTTTGCCCCGGCTTATCTTTTACTTTCGTTGGGTCTGGATTATAAACCAAAAGATAATTTTTCTTTGTTCATATCTCCGATTTCGGCAAGATGGGTAGTTGTAGCTGACAAAGCATTAGGTAATCAATACGGACTAGATTCGGGAAAAACGGTAAGATCGGATATAGGTGCTTATGTTTCTGCTAATTATATCGCAAAAATCGGAAAGAACTTCACTTATAAAACCAAGCTCGATTTGTTTTCCAACTATAAAAAAGATCCTCAAAACATTGATATATACTGGACAAACGTAATTACTGCAAAGGTTACCAAGTATATCAATTTCAGCTTTAATGTAGATATGATTTATGATAATGACATTAAGAATATAGATCCCACCAAAGGGCCTGCTCCTCAATGGCTTCAGCTTATGGGCATAGGATTCGCCTATAAGTTTGGGAACAACATTAAATAATCGTGGATAATTTTAATTTTCCTGAACCCCGAAGTAATTAACTTTGGGGTTCTTTTTTTTAGCTATTTAAAAACCAGATTTTGAGCAACACTCCATCATACCAAATCAAACTTGAACAGTTTGAAGGGCCATTTGATCTTTTATTGTTTTTCATTGAAAGAGACGAACTGGATATTTACAATATTCCGATTACTAAAATCACGAATGATTTTCTTGCACATATCCATCAAACAGAAAAGCTAAACATTGAACTGAGCAGTGAGTTTATTTTATTCATCAGCACATTAATGCGCATCAAAGCCAAAATGTTATTGCCCAGAAAAGAACTGGATGCCGATGGAAATGAAATTGACCCAAGACTGGAATTGATAGACAAAATTTTGGAGTACAAAAAATTCAAAGAAGCGTCTATAAAACTGGCAGAAATGGAAGCCGTAAGAATGTTGATGATGAAAAGAGGTAATCTACAAAAAGAACTATCACAAATCGGAGAAGAAGCAGGCGAAGGAACAGAGATACAAACCGTAACGATGTTCAAGCTGATGAAGGCATTTGAAAAAGTAATTCAGCGTATTCAGCAAAGAAATAACAAGCCTGTACATACTGTTGTTCAGTATAATTATACCATGGAGGAATGTCGTACTTATATGCTCGATATGGCTACCAAAGAAAGAACTTTATCCTTTGAGAGAATATTTGAAGTTTGTGATAATCGCATTCATGCCATTTTTCTTTTTTTAAATATGCTTGAGCTGGTACAACAAAAATATCTGCAAATCATGATTGGCGAAGGAAAAAATAATTTCATTATTGAATACAACGAAAACAGAGAAGAGGAACAAGACAACTCACTAACTGCTGAAGATTTTAGTCATTTGAATTAGACGCCCCCTCAATCCCCCAAGGGGGAAACTGATGCCAAAGTTGGTCTTATGACCAACATAGAAAAAAAGTCTCGCGATGATGCGAGACTTTTTTTGTGGAATGGCTGCCCTTGTTGGTCTTATTGTAAGCTCCCCTTAAAATAGTACGTTTTAAAAGTAGACAAAAGTCTTAATTTTAAACACGTAAAAAAATGAAAAAGAGCCAATTTAGTCCCACACAAATTGCCAGCAT
>CANFGZ010000025.1 GCA_947446585.1 Chitinophagaceae bacterium
AGAGTCTGTTGTGATTTTTTGTTTTTCATTGAAGATTATATTTCCTGATGATGATTTGTGAAATATTTTTACATCAATAAAAAAAGAATGATTAGCTACTGTATTATTTAATGGAGTTATTTTCCCTTTGTACATCAAGCTTTGAGAAAAACCATCCAATGAGCCTGTAATAATTAAAAAATAAAAAAAAGCCAGTACAGATATTTTCATGATTTTGATGTGGTATAACTTTCGTAAAATTAAAGGATAATTTAATATTGAACCCATACTTTTTATAAGTATAAACAAAAGGGATATTTGTCACAGAAATTTTAGCGAAAACTCATTATTTTTTTTATCTTTATTTATCAATAAATTGTCCTTGCAGATTTCCTTTATCATATTTTTTTAACTGAAAATATCATATGAAAAAAAAATCGTCCTTTATTCTAATTCCATTTTTATTTTTATACATCGGATTTATTTCTTCCGGATTTATTTCCTTACCGGAAAAAGGAATTCAGAAATATGAATATTTTATTTATCTAAAGGGCATCAATACCAGAGAAGATGTCATTTCCCTTCAATCAAAAATCCAGAAAAAAGATGGCGTTGTTTTTTTTATGGCTGAAAGATATCCTGTAAGATGTTTTGTTTTAAGATCCACCCGTTTTATTAGCGAGTTGGAATTTTCAAGTTGGATTGATAAAAAATTTGAGATTCTGAGTTTTGGCGAAGGGGATAAAGCCAGAGAAAAATCTTATTCTATTTACAGCAAAACAAAAAAACAATAATCTTGATGTTAAAAAAGCTGCTTATTTCCAACCTGATTTTTCTGTTTTTATTTCAAAATAGTGATGGACAGACATTTAACGGGGCAGGTGGCGCTATTCCCGATAATGGCTCGAGTCCAACTTGTTTCCCAATAACAGTTACTGGTGTCGGAACAATAAATAATACCTATGGTTTAGCCAGTGTTTGTTTGGATATCACACATACCTGGGATTCGGATATTGAAATTTCCTTACAATCTCCCAATGGTATCGTAATAAATCTATCGGTTCAAAATGGAGGATCAGGAGAAAACTATACCAATACCTGTTTTGATGGAACTTCAATAACTTCTATTGCATCAGGAACTGCACCATTTACAGGAAATTTTTTACCCGATAATCCACTTGGTGTAAACAATAATGGTCAAAATGCAAATGGAGTTTGGTCATTATGCATACAAGATATTTTAGGTGGATTTTCCGGAACACTAAATAACTGGAGCATCACTTTTAACAACACTCCGGCACCTCCGCCGCCCAATCAGCCCGTATGTATTGGCAATCCTCCTGCTGGCAACGACTGCGGTGCTTCTACCCCGGTATGTAATTTTAATGGATACTGTGGGAATACTTCAAGCACTTACACTGTTGATGACTGGCCGGAACTTTCTACTACTTTTTGTGGCACAATTGACAACAACTCATTTGTAACTTTTGTTGCTTCCGATGATACGGCGTCGTTTGATGTTTGGGTCAGCAATAGCTCTTTGGGATATGGTATTCAAATGATGTTTTATGATGGGGGATGTGGTTCTGGCACAGTAAATTCATACGGATGTTATAATCAAATAAATCCCAGTACTTTTCCTACAACTATTTCTGCAATTGGACTCACTCCAGGAAATACTTATTATCTCATGTTTGATGGCTATGCAGGCGACGTATGTGATTATGTTATTGCACCTATTTCGGGTGTAAATATTTTAGATGTTACAACAAATGCGAGTACAGGTTCAAGCAGCACATCATCAGCAACGATTTGTATTGGAGAAAGTATTACACTAACGGCATCCGGTGGCAGCGGCACTTACAATTGGACTGGACCAGGGCTTAGTTCCACTACCGGCGCATCAGTAACCGCCACTCCTACCACAAACTCAACTTACTCCGTTACATCATCTGATCCCGGAGGAAATTGTCCAATCACAAAAGATTTTACTGTTGACGTAACAACTACGCCTTCCCCACCAACAGTATCAACTCCAGTAACAATATGTCAGAATTCTTTAGCTACTCCATTAACGGCTACAGGAACCTCTTTGTTATGGTACACTACTGCTACCGGGGGGCCTGCAGGAAACGCAACACCACCATCACCTTCAACTGCTGTCGCTGGTAATTTCACTTATTATGTCAGCCAAACTTTAACATGCGGGGAAAGCGTAAGAGTGCCGATTCTAGTTACTGTAACTTCCGGAACACCAATTCCTGTTGTGAACAATCAAGTTACTTATTGCCAGAACAATGTTGCTTCTGCATTAACCGCAACCGGCTCAAGTTTGCTTTGGTATATATCCTCTGGTGGTGGATCAGGTAGTGCTGTTGCTCCTGTTCCATCCACTGTTACTCCTGGCAATACTATTTATTATGTCAGCCAAACTGGAAGTTGCGGCGAAAGCCCGAGAGCAGCCATCACTGTTACGGTTAATGCTTTACCAAATTCTCCCGCAACTGCCAGTCCGATAAGCTACTGTTTGAATGAAACTTCTTTACCATTAACTGCAACAGGCTCTAATTTATTATGGTATAGCAGTGCAACAGGCGGAACTTCTAGTACAATCGCGCCCATTCCATCAACTTCGACTGTAGGAAATACTAATTACTACGTAAGCCAAACGATAAACAATTGTGAAGGGCCCAGAACTGCTATCAATGTTATTATTAATAATACTTCAGCAGCCCCAACTGCTACTAGTCCTGTTACTTATTGCAATGGTGAAGTATCGGTTCCTCTTGTTGCCGTTGGATCAGGATTATTGTGGTATAACAATGCTTCCGGGGGAACAGGAAACCCTGTTGCCCCTTCACCTTCTACACTAACATCTGGTTCAACTGATTATTATGTTAGTCAAACAACAGGCTGTGGTGAAAGTCCAAGAATTCCAATACAAGTAATAATAAATCCTATTCCATCTCCTCCCGTTATTGCCGGTGATTTATCATATTGCATTGGATCAACTGCTCTTCCATTAACCGCTACAGGTAGTAACCTGAGCTGGTATAACAATGCATCAGGCGGGACCGGCGTTCCAAGCTTGACCCCATCAACAGCCATTGTGGGCACAACAGCTTATTATTCAAGCCAAACTATCCTAGGCTGCGAAAGTCCAAGGGCAGCTTTAAATGTCACGATTACTGGACTTCCTCCGGCGCCATCATTAACGAATACTACATTTACCTACTGTCAACTTTCAGCTTCATTGCCACTAACTGCAACCGGGACCAGCTTGCTTTGGTACAATACCCCAACAGGTGGTACTGGTAGTTCAACTGCTCCTTTACCTGCAACTACGAATGTCGGAGTTAGTTCTTATTATGTTTCGCAAACTTTAAGCTGTGGTGAAAGCCCTAGGGCAGAAATTGTAGTTACTGTCAACCCAACGCCACTTGCACCTGCAGTTACTTCGCCCGTTGTTTATTGCCAGGGAAGTACGCCTGTTTCTTTAACCGCCACAGGAAATAATTTACTATGGTACACTAGTTCTACTTTAGGAACCGGAATAACCACAGCTCCAACACCTTCAACAATTTCTGTTGGCAATACTGATTATTACGTTAGTTCAACTACCGGTGTTTGTGAGGGTCCAAGATCCATGATTACGGTAACTGTAAATACAACTCCCGCAGCACCGATTGTAAATACACCTCTCACCTATTGTGAAGGGAATGCCACACCATTGTTGAGTGCAGCAGGTGCTAACTTACTTTGGTACCAAAATGCTTTAGGAGGTATCGGCTCAGCCTCAGCGCCCCGACCTTCAACACTGACTCCAGGTTCGGTTTTATATTATGTGAGTCAAACTGCAGGTAATTGTGAAGGGCCTAGAGATTTCATCGAAGTAATTACATTAGCTAAACCAGAGCTTGGTCCCGACAAAAAAGATACGGTTTGTTTCGGAACAGGATACGACCTTACTACTTTATTCAATACTACAGGACTTATTATAAAATGGACAAAAGACGGGCAAGAAATCACCTCACCTACTGCTATTACAGAATCTGGTATTTACCAGGCTCAGGCAACAAACCTTAATGGTTGTAGCGATAGTGCTTTATTTATGTTTAATGTTCGTCCCCCTGTGATTGCCAATGCCGGGCGAGATACTATCGCAGTTAAAGGCATGCCACATCAATTAACTGCTAGTGGAGGCGACACATACAGTTGGTACCCCGTTTTCCCATTGGACCCATCTTACAATCCTTTTGGCCCTGTACAAATGGCTACTTTAAACAATGACCAGCTTTTTGTGGTGACTGCATTTAATTCTATAGGATGTAGTGATAAGGATTCCGTTTTCATCAGTGTTTACAATGGGCCGACTTATTATATACCTAATGCATTTTCTCCGGATGGGGATGGATTAAATGATATTTTCAGAGCGATACCTGTAGGTATAGTTCATACAGACTGGTTCAGAATTTACAATCGTTTTGGAGAAATTCTTTATTCCACAAACAATTGGCTGAAGGGTTGGGATGGTACTTATAGAAATGCAAAACAGCCTGTAGGAACATATATCTGGATGATTAAAGGAACAGATAAAAACGGCAAGGTTATTGAAAGAAAAGGAACCGTTTTAATAGTCAAATAAATAAAACAACTTTTGATTTAGTGTTAATGTGATTTTCAATGACATAAAAAAAAGCCACTCAATAGAGTGGCTTCCTTATTTTTATGAATTTTCTTATACTTTAAAGTGAGCAAATGCCTTGTTGGCTTCAGCCATACGATGAGTATCTTCTTTCTTTTTGAAAGCAGCTCCTTCACCTTTGCTAGCTGCAACGATTTCGTTAGCTAATTTATCAGCCATGCTGCGTCCGTTTCTTTCGCGACTATATCTAATCATCCATTTGATACTTAATGAAATTTTTCTGTCTGGTCTTACTTCGGCTGGTATTTGAAAAGTAGCACCACCAATACGACGGCTGCGCACTTCAACACCTGGAGTAATATTATTTAATGCCTTCTTCCATACTTCATAACCTTCTTCACCGGTTATTTTAGCTACTTTATCCAAAGAGTCATAAAAAATGATGTATGCACCACTTTTCTTGCCTTCCCACATTAAGTTATTTACAAATCTGGTAACCAATTTGTCGTTAAATTTTGGATCTGGTGCTAAAGGAATCTTTTTCGGTTGTGACTTACGCATTGTTTTTATTTTTAGTCTGGAGACTTACTTATATTTTTTGATAAAATTATTTCTTTGCTTTTTCTTTTTTAGTTCCGTACTTACTACGGCTTTGCTTACGGTCTTTTACCCCTGCAGTATCTAAGCTACCACGTACAATATGATAACGAACGCCTGGAAGATCCTTAACCCTTCCTCCACGGATCAATACAATAGAGTGCTCTTGCAAATTGTGGCCTTCACCAGGAATGTAAGCGATCACTTCAATCTTATTGGTGAGACGAACTTTAGCTACTTTACGTAAAGCAGAGTTTGGTTTTTTGGGTGTGGTAGTGTACACTCTTGTACATACTCCTCTTCTTTGAGGACAACTATCTAAAGCTCTAGATTTACTTTTTGCTTTGATGATTTGTCTACCTTTTCTTACTAACTGTTGTATTGTGGGCATTTATTAACCTTTTAAATTTTGGACGGCAAAGGTAACCAAATTCATTTAAAAATGAAAAAAATATGGATTAAAAAAACAATTTTTATTCACATTTATTAAAAAAACCGCTTTTTAAGGCGGTTTTACTATGTTTTTTAGTTTATAAAGTTACAATTTTAGCATCCAGCAGTGCTTATCTTCGGCCTGTCCATAGCGAATCTGGTTTAATCTGCTCTTTACTTCGGGAGCAATTTTCCATTGATCTACATGAAATTCCATGACATACTCTTTGTATCTGAGTTCTTTAATGTATGAAATTGTGGCCGCTGTACCTGTACCAAAAACCTCTTTCAAAGTTCCTGATTTATGAGCATGAATTATTTCTTCGATATCAAGTGGGCGTTCTTCCAAATGCAAATCCATTTCTTTCAAAGTGCTAATCACACTATCTCTGGTAACGCCGGAAAGGATTGTTCCAGTAGATAAATCTGGTGTAATGGCTTTGTTTCCAATAATGAAAAAGACATTCATGGTGCCGCACTCCTGTACAAATCTATGTTCAAAGGCATCTGTCCAAAGGACCTGATCGTATCCTTTTCTTTTGGCCTCTGCAGTTGCGTGCATGGCAGCTCCATAATTTCCAGCTGCTTTTGCATAACCAACACCACCAGGAACAGCCCTTACATATTGTTCTTCAACGTAAATTCTCATGGGTGTATTATAGTATGGACCTGTTGGACTAAGAATAATCATAAATTTATAATTATCACTTGGTCTCACTCCAATCATCTCATCACTGCTAAACATAAATGGCCTGATATAAAGAGAATGGTCTTCAAAATCTGGTATCCAGTTTTTGTCGAGATTAACCAGCATTTTCATTCCCTCAATAAAAATATCCTCTGGAACAGGCGGCATTTGCATGCGTTCAGCAGAAACATTAAATCTTCTGAAATTATCGTGAGGTCTGAAAATAAATGCATCACCCTCTTTATTTTTATAAGCCTTAATTCCTTCGAATATGGCTTGGCCATAATGAATGGCGGCCACTGAAGGCGCAAGCATTATAGGCTGATAAGGTTTGATTTCAACTGTTTTCCATTGTCCATCTTCATAGTTAACCTCTAGCATATGATCCGTGAAATATTTTCCAAATGGAATATTTTCCAGATTAGTCTGGCTAAGCTTACTATGCTCAACCTTCTCAATATTAAAATCGGCAGCTGCAATCATATTCATTAATTTTACTACAAAGAAACAAAAAAAAAACGCCGTTAAAGACTGATTTTATGAGTTTAGACAATTTTCAAATACCACTTACTTTAGTGACTGAATTATACAAAGATTCTTTGGTAGTGTTAGATGCCAAGCAAATAAAAACCGAATCTTTAACTAGCGAGGAATTGAAATTTATTGGTAAAAACGAAAAGAAGATTTTAATCTTGGTAAATGATAATCTTTCTGTTCATTTAAGTGATAAAGAAACTGAATTTCTTTCGGGTATTTTAGTTGCCTGTAAACTAAGTTTTAATGATATCGCATTAGTTAATGTGGCAAAAAATAAAAATGAAGCTTTTGAAAAACTTTTTGATTTTTTCACTCCTCAAAATGTTATATTATTTGGTATAGAACCCGATGCATATATGCTTCCAATAGAAAAAAACTTTTACCAGATATATAAACTCAATAATTGCTCTTTTCTCTCAGCACCTAGTTTAGATAAGATTGCCGCAAATACTGAAGAGAAAAAATTATTATGGACGGCTCTTAAAAAATTATTCTCACTTTAATAAATTTATGTTTATGGCTGTTTTAATATTTGCTACAAATAATAAAAATAAAGTAGCAGAAATAAAATCAATTCTTGATGGAGTTATGGAAGTCTGTAGTTTAAGTGAAGCCGGAATCAATGTTGATATCCCTGAGCCTCATCCAACACTTGAAGCCAATGCATCAGAAAAATCAAATTTCATTTACAAGCTTACTGGAAAAGATTGCTTTAGTGAAGATACCGGCTTAGAGGTGGAAGGTCTTAACGGAGCGCCCGGTGTTAAAAGTGCACGTTATGCTGGAGATGCTTGCGATAATAAAGCAAATATTGATAAGCTTTTATTCAATCTTAAAGACAATACAAATAAAAAAGGGCGCTTCAGAACAATTATTTCATTAATTATTGAAGGTAAAGAATTTTTATTTGAAGGTATTTGCGAAGGCCAAATAACAGATGTAGAAAAAGGAAACAACGGCTTCGGATATGATGCCATTTTTATCCCTGATGGAAGCGATTTGACCTTTGCCGAAATGGATATGGCTCAGAAAAATAATTTCAGTCATAGAAAAAAAGCAATCGTAAAACTTATTTATTTTTTAACCCAAGTTTATGGCAAGAATTAAAATCGATTTACCTGAAAAAATAATTAGTGTAGTAAATATTCCTTTACGCATCACTGATATTAACTATGGCAAACATCTTGGAAATGATGCTTTGGTTGGAATTATTCATGAAGCTAGAGTTTTATGGCTGCATCAATTGGGTTATACAGAATTTGACATCGAAAAGAAATCTATAATCATGAGCGATCTCGCTGTGAAATATATTAATGAATCTCACTATGGAGACAACCTGATTATTTCAATTTATATTGGCGAAATTTCATCTGCAGGATTTGAAATGTATTATCATATCGAGACTAAAAGAAATGAGCAGTTGATCACTATAGCAAAAGCAAAAACCGGAATTGTGTTTTACAATTACAACGAAAAGAAAGTTTGTACTATTCCCGAAACATTTAAAGCCAAAATCACTTGATAATCTTGTTCCAGTATTTCCAATTGGCTTCAGCCTGAATTAAAAACATTTCATAGCCATTTTTCACAATAGCGCCTTTCGCAATACCTCGCTTCATAAAAAGAGTTTCTTCGGGTTTATAAATAAGGTCATATAATAAATGCTGATGACTTAAACAATCATAAGGAATTTCAGGACAATCATTTTCATCGGGACTCATACCAGAAGAGGTAGCATTGATGATAACGGTATATTCTTTCATGATTGTCTTGTTTAGAGATTCATAAAAAATATCCCCTTTTTGTTTAGATGTAGGCCTACTTACTAATAAGAATTCCATTCCTATTTTCCTTAAAACATATTGAACACCTTTAGACGCTCCGCCAGTGCCTAATATAAGTGCTTTTTGATGATGTGATTTCAATAATGGAAGAAATGAAAGTTCAAATCCGATGACATCAGTATTATGACCGATTAAATTTCCTTTTTCGATTACTATACAATTCACTGCTTTTATCTCAGTGGCGGCTTCATCTATTTCTGAAAGATAAGACATAACAGATTCCTTATAAGGTTTGGTAACTGCTATGCCTTCAAGAGAAATTTCATTCTTAATGAGTTGTGGAAACAGTTGAATGTTTTCAATTGGAAACAATTCAAAGGAGGCATCTTCTATTCCTTCTTCTTTAAATTTGTTATAAAAAAAAATCTTTGATAATGAATGTCCCAGAGGAAATCCAATTAAACCGAAGGTCCTCATAATATCTATTTGTCAAGATATAAACTAAAAGTATCACCTCTCAATCCAATTCTCATTGCTTCTAAAGCTATAATTTCTGAAGGAGCTATATTTCCAAGATTTACATTACAACCAATGAGTTCTAGAAAATATAGTTGCTGTGCTTTTTGTGGCGCTTCCCATAATATTTTTTCTGCAGGAATCTGAGTAAGAATCTCCTGAACCAGTCCTTCTCTTACTTCCCCTGTTCCTCTATAAATACCAACATTTCCCGCTTCTCTGGCCTCAGCAATTACATATGCAGATCCTGCATTAAGTTCGGCACGCATTAATTCAATCCACTTGTATGGAGGAATAATATGAGCAGCATCTTTGCTTCCTACTTCACTCAAAACAACGCCATGCTTAGCAAGCTTTTCGATATAACCGCATTTTTCAGCATGAGGAATCGAAATAGATCCATCACTGACTTCCATATAACTTACTCCAAATTCTTTACAAACATTAATATAGTCATCAAACTGATTTCTGATTAAAAAGGCTTCAAATAATGTTCCTCCAAAATAAACAGGCATATCATAAGACCGATATACATCGAGTTTTTCTTTTAGATTGGGTGTAACAAAAGCTGTTCCAAATCCAAGTTTTACGACGTCAATATGCGGATGTCCAACACTCATTAAGTTTTTTGCTTCTTCAATACTAAGGCCTTTATCCATTATCATGGTAATACCACTATGTCTGGGCTTGATTGCTCTGTCAGGAATTTGCGTAAGATTAAAATTCATTTCTGTCTAAGTGATTTTTCGCAAAGATATCCAATCGCGATGACATTTTTATATCCTATATCAGAAGATTATTTCTTAGAAGATTTGCTTTTTTTGTAACGGGCTATCAAATCTACTACCTGCTGATTTTGCAGTATTGATGGATTAATTTCTATGAATTGTTTTATTAATCTGGGGTTAACAATCAGTGCATTTTCCAGATAAATCAAAGCTTGTTTTGACTGACCCATTGCGAATAAAAATGCAGATTTGAAATAAACAAAAATCAACTTCGAATCTGTATGCTCGTAAGCCATTGCTGCATATTCAAACCCCTCTTCAAACAACTCGCCTTTGTAAAGACATTTAAGCAATTCAATCCAGCCATTTAAATTCTTTGGTCTGATACGAACTACATTACCTAAATAAGTAATTGCTTCGTCATAATTTTCCAACTCTAAATAACAACGACCTAACGCAAGATTATAGTCTGGTTGAAGTAAGTGAAATTTAAGTGCAGTTTGTAAAGATTTAATTGCATTTTGCCAGGCTCCCTCATTCATATAGGTAGTGGCGATTTTATAATGCATCTGACTATCTTCCTGATTAAGATGACTGGCTTTTTTATAATGAAACCGAGCTTGTGCGAAATTTTGCATCCTGTCATAACAGTGACCTATAGCCTCATAAATCACATACTCAGGAAGTGATAATTCCAGAACTTTCTCTAGTGATTCAATTGCTTCTTTATACTTTTTTAATCTAATAAACGCATCGCCCATATTGCGATAAGCATAATCAAACTTTTCATTTAGCGCTACTGAATACTGATAGGCATCGATTGATTTTTCGTAAAGTTTAATTCCTTGATAAGCTGCACCAAGATTAAACCAGGCAAGTTCACTGAAAGGATTTTTGTCTAATATAGATTGGTGTAATTTGATGCTTTCTTCATTTCGACCTGTATAGTCTGTCCAAAAACAAATTTTATATAAGGCTTCTTCGCTATCAGGATCTTGTTCTAAAATTAATTTCAAACAATCAAAAACTTTATCAAAGTTTTCATAGTCGTCATAAACATCTGTGAGTTCAAAAAGCAAATCGATTTTTTCTTCTCCCTCAAACAATTCGATTGCAGCTTCTAGAAGATACGCCGCTTCTTCTTGTTTGTCCAGCGCCAGCAAAGCATCTGTCTTTACGATGTACAAATCAATATCATTCGAATCCAGCAATTCAGCCTTTTCAAGAATATAAAGCGACTCTTCATAACGACGTAAAGAAATTAAGATATCTGCTTTCAGAATAAGCAATGAGGAAGAATAGGAGAATTGAGCAATTGCCATTTCGGAAGCTTCAAGTGCATCTATAAACTGCTCTTTTTCTGTAAAATGTTCTATAATCTGTTCGAAACCCTCTTCTTCAATGAAAGAAAAGCCTTTACCCGACCTCATTTTCTGAAAGTTTTGCAGCAGTTCTCTTAACTCCCCTCGGTCGTGCCTGTATGGATTTTTACTCATTTCAATGTGGCTTATCGTAAATTAATCAAAAAAATACCGAAAACTTAATTTTTATTGTTTTTTTTGAATTATTTGAATTTTTTTACAAATCAGGAAAAAAATTCAAAAAGCTCTAGAAATAAAAGAAAAAAAACAATATATTTGTTACAAGTAAATAAAGCTAACAATGCGTCGATCTGCCAAAACCATACTTATTGTGGGTCTAATATTAGGCACTATGTTGCATTCTTTCGCTGATAGAGGCTTGAGAAGGAAGGCTAAAAATCATGTAATGCTAAATATCAACACTACCAATACATTTACTAATAGTCTTTCATTCAATCTAAAGAATGGTTTAAAATACAAAGGATTTTTTTTAAACGAAACTGCGCCCGTTAATAACTTCATTTCTATTAGAAATAGCATTGCCACTTATCAAAAAGGAAATACAATATACATTATTCCTAACAAACGCAGAGTGATTACTCCAGAAGTAAAGCAGGGATATACCGGAATGAAATTGATTATCAAGTCAAGAGACTAAAGCGATTTTTTATTTTTCCCCTTTTTTTAAATTTTGAGCTTCTTTATAAGTTAAGATTCTGTAGCCGGATTTCGGATAATCAAAAGTATTGGTGGCTACCATTTCATAATTAATGTTGCTTAAAGTATATTCGAAAGTCATCCCCGACATTCCTCTTTGAAATTGAATGGGCAAACCTGGAATATTTGGCAATGCAATAGAATACTCATTATTATTTAATTTAAAAGACGGGTCATAATAAACAATTAATGATTCGCCGTTTTCTAAACTAGCGTTTGCTTTTTTACACATAACCCCATTAATATTTTTCTGATCGGTTTCGAAATTGAATTTTAAATTTCTGAACAATTGATTCTGATTCAACCAATCTTCTTTATTCAGATTAATCATTAATTTCTGAGCACTGTATTCTTTTAAAATAATTCCTTTCTCTGTTTTTGTATTATAAATAGTCGTTTCTGTGCCTGCTCCACTGTTAAAATCAGAACGACTCAAATCTCCCTTGACGAACAAATTATATGTGGCACTTTGAAGTGGCTTAGGATCTTTGGCATTATCAGTTTTTCTGACAGTAATAGAATATTTAAGTGTCGCCTCAAAAATTGCTTTCTGGGCAATTGTTTGAGCTGATATCAAAATAATAAGCGCAATTTTGATTATGTATTTCATCACTATTTTTATTACTAAAGTTAAAAAAAGAATAATGAAAATTAGCCTTAGTTAAGTTAATTTACCCGCCTGATTTCTTTTTCAATTCCTGAATCTTTTTTTGGCTCTCCTGCATGGCATCAATCCTTTCCTGCATTTTGGATTTCTTAACGGGCTTTTTCCTGTTTTCGGTAATCTGTAACATTATTTTATCATGGTCAATAATGTATTTCTGAATTACAATCTGCAATAATAATGTAATCGTGTTTGAAATGGTGTAATACCAAGTTAATGCAGATGGTAATTTATTAAATACCCCTAGCAACAACACCGGAAAAATATAGGGCATATATTTCATCAATGGATTGCTGTTGTCTTGCATGTTACTCATACTGTAAATAGAAATAAGCAAACTGGTAATTACTGCAGTAATCGTAAACAAACTCACATGATCGCCATAAAAAGGAATGGTAAATGGAATTTTATAAATCGAATCATATTGCGCAAGATCTTTTGCCCATAAAAAGCTTTTACCCCTAAGGTCTATATTTGACTGAAAGAAATAATAAAGGGACATAAAAATCGGAATCTGCAACAAAGCTGGCAGGCAGCCTCCTAGCGGACTAACACCCGCGCTTCTCCATAATTTCATTTGCTCTACACCAAATGCCTGTTGGTCATCTTTGTATTTTTCTTTTAAGGCATCAACTTCAGGCTTGAGTACTTTCATTTTTGCTCCACTTAAATAACTTTTATATAAAATTGGAGAAGTTATCAAACGAATTAGAAGTGTAAGTAAAAGAATTACTATACCCATACTAGCAACGTTTTTTTGTATGTAATCAAAAACGGGTAAAAGGAAATGCCTGTTGATGTATTTAACAAAAGCAAATATTCCATTTCCGTAAGGCACAATATTCTGAAGATTGTTACCATATTTTTTGAGAATATTATAATCACTGGGTCCATAATAAAGCTGCAAAGGAATAGAGATTCTGTTTCCAGGAATAAAGTTGTAATGAGCTGTTGTAGTCACTCTAGACAAATACTTTTCTGATGCTGTATCTACAGGTATTTTCCAATCGGTATTTGTAGATGTGAACTTATTACCTGAAATAAGTGCGCTTAAAAAGAATTGTTGTTTTACACTCAACCAATCAACTTTGGTAAGTTCTTTTGTGTCTGGTTTACTAATATATTCAAAATTGAAATTTTTATTTTCTGAATAACAAAAATGGCTTTGTGTTAACTCATAGCTTCTGTCCTTTTCAATTTGTGGTGATTCCACCTGCCAAAGAAAGTTAATAGTATTTTGAGAAAATAAATTATCGGCGCCATCAACCAGGATTTTATAATCAACCATGTAATCTCCGTTTTTGATGGCAAATTCATGTACTATTTTTCTTCCTAAAGTATCACTAGCCTCAAAGCTGATACTTTTTCCACCTTCATTATTTTTTACTGGTAATGCTTTGAAAAGAATATCTTCAATTGCTGTTGAATGATTTTGTGTGTTATTAATCCGGTAGGAAAGTTTGTTAAAGTCTCCCTGATTAAGAATCACTGAACTACCATCAAATTTCTTGAACTTTTTTAAAACTACCGATTGGGGCTGTGCACCTTTGTTGGTGAAGGTTATTTTTACCACATCATTCTCAAGTACAGAAAATTCTTCAGCATCTCCAGGTAATCCAAATCCAGATGGGGCAGTATTCTGAGTGTTATAAATAGCTGCACTATCAGGAGTCTTCTTTTCTGAAGGCGGCATTGGAGGATTTAGCTTCGCAATTGAATCCGCTATTCTTTTTTGTTGACCTTCATACGCTAATCTGTTTTTACTATTGAAGTAAAACATTGCAATTAGTAAAGCGCCAATTAAAACAAAACCAATTGTTGTATTTCTATCCATTCCCATTTCTAAATATTTTGGATGGCAAAGGTAAACAAACAGCCTCAGAACTTAGGATGAATGATTTAATAAATTTAATTGTCAATTTTGCCATTATCAGGCATAAAAAAAAGCTCATTAAAATGAGCTTTAAAATATTTATTTTTTGTTGAATTATTTTTTTGCTGCTGGAGCTGCTGCTGCCGCTGCTTTAGGAGCTGCCGCTTTAGGAGCTGCTGCCTTTGGGGCTGCTGCTTCTTCTTGCTTCAACTGACGAGTCATTGTTACAGAAGCAATAGGGATTCTTGGAGAATTCAATACTTCCATATTCTCGGCAATTATATTTTCAACTCTGATGTTCTCATTCAATTGCAAATTACTAATATCCACTTCAATAAAATCTTTCAGGTGTTTTGGATATGTCTTTATTTTTATTGATTTCATTTTGATAACTAGTTTACCCCCAGCTTTTACACCGGCAGGAGTACCAACGTACTTCAATGGTAAGGTAGCTATAACTGTTTTATTTTCTACCAGCTCTAAAAAATCAACATGAATAAGTGCATCTGTTACTTTGTCAAATTGCAAATCTTTCAAGATGCAATTGTAAGAATTTCCATCAATTGTAACATTGGCCAACATGAATTCAGGAGTGTAAACGATTCCTTTAAATGCAGATGATTGTGCAGCGAAATTAACTTCTGATTTACCGCCGTAAATTACACCTGGCACGAGTTTCTGAGAGCGAAGTAGACGGGTGGCTTTTTTCCCGCTTTCGGTCCTCAGCTGACCTTCGATTGTAATTGTTTTCATTTTAATTATTTTTTAATGAGGCGCAAAGGTAAGTAATCAATAGCTGAATTTTTAAGTTTCATTCAATTATTATCTGATAATTTCAGAAATTAAAATTACAGCAATTAGAATGCGACTTATTAAAATGAGTCAAAATAGATTCTATCTTATTGATTTACAGTAAACTATTTTCCTCCCGCTTTCATTCTTGACCTAATAAACAAACTATTAATGCTTTTATTTTCGTATGCATTTCTTAATGCTACAGCAAACAATTCATCTGTTGAAAGTACTTTTATTTTTGATGTTTCTTTTTTAATTGGGATTGTATCGCAAACAACCAGCTCTTCTAAAACACTATTTTCAATGTTTTCATAAGCATTGCCGCTCAAAACTGGGTGAGTACAAAACGCTCTTACGCTTCTGGCTCCTTTTTCCATCATCAAACTTGCACTTTTAGAAAGAGTGCCGCCCGTGTCGCAAATGTCGTCAATCAACACAATATCTCTTCCCACAACATCTCCAATTACCACCATGCTGGCAATTTCGTTTGCGCGTTTACGATGTTTATCACAAATAACCATATCGCATTCGAAGAAAGAAGCTACTTCTCTGATTCTGTTTGCACTCCCCACATCAGGAGCCGCAAATGTAAGATTTGCTAAATTCAAACTCTCGATGTAAGGAATAAATATAGCTGAAGAATCCAAGTGGTCAACCGGAATATCAAAATAACCTTGAATTTGTGGAGCATGTAAATCCATTGTTACAATCCGATCAGCTCCGGCGGCAACCAGCATATTGGCTACTAATTTAGATCCTATTGCCACTCTTGGCTTATCTTTTCTATCTTGTCTGGCATAACCATAGTACGGAATAACTGCAATAACTTTATAAGCAGAGGCCCTTTTTGCAGCATCAATCATTAATAACAACTCCATTAAATTATCTGTAGGTGCAAAAGTACTTTGAACCAGTAAAACAAATTTCCCTCTAATACTCTCTTCAAATTCGACACCAATTTCCCCGTCGCTAAATTGACTAATTTTTACACTGCCTAGTTTTTCACCAAATTTCCTTGCTATTTTTTCTGCTAAATATTTTGATCCTCTACCAGAGAAGATCTTTGCATTGGATTCCATGTAAATAAATTAAAGGGATAATGAAATTAATTGAGCAAAAATACATCTACTTTAGATCAATTAATCTACTGCACTATGAAAAATGTTAACAAGCCGTCCACATCAATAAAAAATTGGGCGCCCGATGACAGGCCTCGTGAAAAAATGGAGCGATTGGGTTCGTCATGTTTGAGCAATACAGAATTGATTGCTATTTTAATAAACAGTGGGAATAAAGAAAAATCAGCGATTGAAATTGCAATGGAATTAATGAATCACTGCAAAAATAATTTAAATGAACTAGGGAAAATGTCGCTATCTGATTTACAAAAAATACGAGGTATTGGGTTTGCAAGATCAATTTCAATTGCAGCTGCATTGGAATTGGGAAGAAGAAGAAACAGCAATGATTTTTTGATAAAACCAATTGTCAGAAGCAGTGCAGATGTTGCGCATTTTCTCAGTCAATCTTTTAAAGATCTCAGTTATGAAGTATTTGCATTACTATTATTAAACAGAGCGAATAAAATTATTCATTTTGAAATAATCAGCAGAGGTGGCATTACTGGAACTGTTGCAGATCCGAGGATTATTTTGAAAATAGCATTAAATAATGGTGCAACAAGTATTATACTTAGTCATAATCATCCTTCAGGAAATATTCAGCCCAGTAAAGCCGATGAAGATATTACAATGAAAATCAAATACGCAGCCGAACTTATGGACATCAAAGTAATGGATCACATCATTGTAAGTGAAGAAGGTTACTTCAGTTTTATGGATGAAGGAATCCTGTAAGAATAAGCATTGAACAATATTGTTTAAATTGGAATAAACAAAAAGACCGCAACCCTATTTAAATAAAAAGTCTATGCTTGTCCGGCAGGACCTCCAAAATTAAATGGAATTTCTACAGATTCCATGTCCTGAATATTCCCATTTGCAGCCTCAAACTTTTTAACATTATCAATCATCGCTTTCATAAAACGCTTTGCATGAAAAGGTGTAAGTATTATTCGATTTTTCACTTTGCTTTTAGGTGTACCTGGCATTACGTTTACAAAATCAATCACAAATTCTGCATGACTGTGAGTAATGATAGCTAGATTAGCATAAGTTCCTTCTGATACTTCTTCAGAAATTTCGATGTTTAATTGATTTTCTGCAGGTGATTTTACAGACATGATTTTTATTATTTATTGTTAAGTATATTAAATATCTTTTTAAGTGCTATTTCGGGATTGTTATTTATTTCATCAAAATCGATTGAAGGAGAAAGGTCAATAATTTTACTAAAATCATCAATTATTTTTTTTCTTGACAGCTTAATCTTTTTAAACTCATTTGTTATGTTGTTTAAATAATAATAATTATACTCCAAATTAAATTGCCTTAAATCCGATTGAATATAATTAGTACTCACAATATCTAAATTAGCACTATAATTTTTATACAAATTGTAATTAGGCCCTTTTATAATAACTTGATAAAATGCATCTTTAGCCGATGAACTTATTAATTTAGAAGTATAAAACAGCAGATCCTCATTATAAAAAATCGAGTTTGAATTATAAATAATAAAAGAATCTACTTCAGCAGTTTTTTTTGAAATAATCTGATTTGTAGCATTCAAATAAACATCCACTTGCTGATTGTAGGTATTGTAACTAAGGTTGGTATGTTCAGATTTTTCGGATTTAGTATAAATGCTGCCGGGTAATTTTTCGCCATACAAGTACGAAGTACCGATAACCTTAAAATTACTTATTTGTTGATAAGATCCTTCTGATCCTTTTTCAAGCATTACTTTTAAATATGCGGCAGCGGGGTCGGTATAACTTGCGGCCTGTGCATTACATTTTATAAATATAAATAAGCTAAGAATAGGCAATATGAAATATTTCATTTGTACTTTTTAAACAAGTTATTGATTTTAAATAAAACGAAACTATTGAAATAATTGAAAAAAAAAAGCTGCTTACAATAAGCAGCTTTCAAATAACAAATTTAATATTATTCCAAAGTCAAAATTTCTTCAGTAACTCTATGGCCAGAACCACCTAAATAACCGTATCTAACTTTAAACGAATGAGTTGCTGGATCATATGTGTTATTACATTGTGCTGAATTAGCCCATTGTGGACTATATGCAGGACCAGATGTTGGCAAACCGGCAGTCCAAGTTTCTAATGAAGTAGGCCCTCCATAAGGAGAAAAAGTTACATCATTTGTAATAGGATCTACTATGTATAAAGCATAATAATTGCTACCTCCTAAATCACCTAATTCAACAGCACTCTCAAATCTAGAGATAGTGTACATATACTTCTCTCTATCAAGTGGTCTTGGTGCAGATGGGTGATAAAAATAACCATTAGATTTATATAGACCTTCATAATCATTTCTTAAAGAAACAAATAATAATGAAGTGCTCATATTTGAAGCAATAGTAACATCAGGATCACAACTTACTATTCTATATCCCATAGCATAAACAGTATCGTAACT
>CANFGZ010000026.1 GCA_947446585.1 Chitinophagaceae bacterium
AGGACAGGAATTGGTTACAACAACTCGATAACGATTGTTGTTCATAGAAGCAGTTATAGAATTTAAAGTCAGGGAAGAATTAGTAGCTCCTGTAATATTAGTATAAGTTGTCCCTCCATCGGTACTCACTTGCCATTGGTAAATAGGACTTGTACCATCTGCATTTACACTAAATGTGGCATTGCTTCCTACACATATTGTTTGATTAGCAGGCTGTGCGTTGACGAGCACACTTGTACAAACTGTAGTTTCAAGGATGTTTGTAACAGTATCACTGTAGTAAACACGAACCCCATTTGTATTAAATAAACTTGCTCTGATATTAACAACGGGTTTTCTTTTTACTATGATATCATCAATATACCATCCCGTTCCTGATGTTGTTGTATTAGAGCCAAAGCGGAATCTTAATTTGGCATTTTGACCTGAATAACTACTAAGGTTAACCGATGAGTTTATAAATCCATTTGAATTGCCAGACCATGCTTTACGTCCAGCAAGCGAGTTGCCGCTTCCACTTGCTAAAGTGCTATTGAAATATCCTGATGTGATTTTATTGGAAAGATCAACCCAGGTAGTACCATTATCAGTACTGATTTCAACAACTCCTCCGTCATATCCAGTCTGTGTATTATATAAATGAGAAAAACTTAAAGAGGATGTGCCTGCTCCTAGTGCCAGTGCGGTTGTTGTTTCCAGTTTCTGATCAGAAATGCTTCCAGCATCAGGAGTGAATAATGAATTTGGACTACTCGAACTTTGAGTAGAGGATACCGACCAAACATTTGTTGTTGTAGAGGAAGCTGTAAAGGTAGAAGGCATTGAAGTACCTGTTACATGTTCTTCTAAAAGTGTTTGAGGTGCAAAATAACTTCCTGCATTAACATTCGCAATAAATGAAAAGGATTGAGTTTGACCTGCTGTGAAATTAACAGGGAAACTTACCACTCTGTTTGCTGCGTCATAAGTGCCGCCTGAAACATATGTCACGTTTGAAGGTAATGTATCTCTTAATGTATAATTGGTAATCGCACTACAACTGTTTACAACGGTTGTATAAGTGACATTCTGACCAGCAGAAGCATCATTGATATTCTGAGATTTTTTTATGGTTACATATGGTGTGAAATCTGCTACCTGATCAGTTACGCTTGATGATGAGCCTTGAGAAGCATATAAGCCCATTCCTCTTCTTCTGAAAGCCTCTCTGATTTCACAATTATAAGCGCCGCCAAATAAAATCGAATCTGCTTTTAATATCGCATTTCTTCCGTCAATAAAACCCGGACTGCAAGGCTGTAGTTTTAAACCTTCTATTACTAGCTTAAGCGCAATACTGTTTCCGCCCGTAGAATTTGAATTAAATATATTAGGGTTCACTGTATTTGTAGCCTGAATAATATTCCATGTCATATCCCATAAAGTTGCACACCAAAGTTCTCCAAGCTCATGAATTTCTGAAGGTATCGATGTAGCATACACTTTATTATTGATTGAAAAATCAGTGCAATATTTTTGTGTACGAATTCCATCCTGATTGGGAAGTTGCCCAAATACATAAGTACCAATTCCTCTGGGTGATGTAAATCCTGTAGTTGTAGTTGAGTTCGCCCAGTCTTGTGTTACCATTAATGCAAAATAATCGCTCCATCCTTCTCCCATTTGTTCTGCATTGCCAAGACATGAAGAATTGGCGGGGCCGCCGGTAAGGCGTGTACTTATTCCATGAGAATATTCATGAGAGATTACCCCATTATCAACATCACCATCTATAGCTTGACCACTTGATAAGGTTACATTCTCATTATTCGCTAATTCATTTTTCAGTATTAAACCATCAGCCATTGAAATCATTACTGCAGGAATAGTGATCGTGTTATCTGTTCCACCCATAATGATTGGATTTCCCGCAACATTGTTTACCATGATTACTGCAATGGCGCCAGCGGTTTGGGCATTTTTTACTTTAACTGTAAAATTGCAGGTAGACCGGTCAATAAGTGCAATCTTTCCATTAATGGAATTGGTAGGTGCTCCTGTACAGGCTTCGTGAGTTGTACCCGCTGCGTTATCATTATAATAAATAACCTGACCAGTAACAGGCCCAACATTAACAAGTTTATTCTCTGTACTAAAGCTGCTTTCAACCGCCTGATAAGTTCCGGCAATTGAGGCAGGAGCGTTAACCGTAAAACCCGGAACAGCATTCCATAAATACATTTGCATTCTACCACTACCACCATCTGCAGGGGTTGAAAAATTAGCATTATTGGTACCTGAGCCATCTTGCGCATCAGCCAAAACATAATCATTTCCACTGCCGCCTCTGCCCTGATTATTTGATTGAAAATTTCCAGCAGGCTCATCAAAACCATATTGATAAGTAATGTCGTGCATAAGATTATTCCAATAAAATAAGTTGGTAATATTAAATTGTTGATTTTTTGTTGTCGTAGAGGTTGTTGGAGACACATTAAAATCTGGAACGAAATTGAAACTTAATGGATCTGCTGAACTTGTGGAAGTAGCAGAAATACCAGTACCATTATTGCCATTGACATCTTCCTGAGCCCAAACATTATTACCTCGAGTAGTTGTGTAATCAATGGTTCCTGTGCTATGCCATTTTAAGGTGGTGGCATTTCCTGGAGTTAATGTCCATGGGTTAGTAACAATTTCGCTTGTATTAGGTCCATGATTTGGACTTTCGTATGGAATTGGAACAACTCTGTAGGTTGCGTTATTTATTATTGATGGGCTAAAAGTTTTTTTTTCTTCAGACTGAATGTTGCCGAGAAATGAAGAAATACTAGAATTAGATTCCTTTATTTTATTCATTTTTTTTGTCTGAACAAAATTCCCGGCTATAGATTTCTCATTACCTGAATTTTTATTCCAGTCACAAAAAACAGTCAGATTATTTTCATCAATCACTTCATTAGTGTTGGCATCAATTCTGATCATCCAGTAATCAGAACTTGAGGTCGGAACAAGATAAATCTGCCACGCTAGTATAACCCTATTTCCATTTTCAACAGGAACCCAAAGTAACTCTGCTGTTATATTTTCGTGGGCAACTCCAGCTTTCCCGAAATCAAATTTTCTTCCGGGTATTAATGTTGTAGCGATTAAAGCATTAAAATTGAAAATCTTCTTCACTTTTAATGCCTTTTTTACCGAAACTTCTGGTGTTACAGAAGGAAAAATATTTAAAGTATTTACTTTCTTGTTGATGTCATTAATCCACTTGCCGAAATTTGAAAATAATTTTTCATCTTTAAAAGCCAGTGACAATAGTTGATTATAAACTGGCAGGCCTTTATAGGATTGTTGTAAATAAACCATTGTTAAACCAGAACTATGACTGATATAGGCATCAGAAACTAAAGAATTAACAACATCGTTGTCAGAAAGGCCTAGTGCGGTTTTGTTCTTTATAACAAGTTCCATCGCCTTGGCTTTATCAAGTTCCTGCGCCTGAATGGCTAACGTAAATAACAAAGTAAAAACAGAAAGTAGAAATCTTTTCATATTCGAAAATTGTAATTAAAATATAAGTCGTAAAAAATAAATTTATCTATATGAACAGCCTCAGGCGTCCATAAGTTTATCAATTGGGGACTTTTTTTCAGGGGGTACAAAAACGAGGGCGAAAATTACTTCTTTTTTTGGGACTGAAATATTATTTTTTGCATAATAAAATCTTCAAATAGAATAATTTAGAGATGAAATCAATGATGGGAGCAGTTTTAAAATATACTTTTACTGATAATGAAAGGTATTTTATAATTTCTTGTATCTATTTTTTGTGATTAAGCTGCTCAACCCTACCTTTGCACCCGATTTCAAACTCAAGGATCTAATGCAGATAATGGTTGGATAATTGCCTTTAGTTTATATCAAATATCACTTTTCAACTTAATTAACTATGGTAGAAATTAAACCAGATGAAATTTCGGCGATACTTCGTCAGCAATTAAGCAACTTCAATGTAGGTTCTAGCCTCGAAGAAGTAGGTACTGTTCTTCAGGTAGGAGATGGTATTGCTCGTGTTTATGGACTCAATAACGTTCGTTCAGGAGAATTGGTAGAATTTGAAAATGGAGTAAAAGCGATTGCTTTGAACCTTGAGGAAGATAATGTGGGTGTGGTGTTAATGGGCGACAGCGGCGATATAAAAGAAGGTGATAAAGTAAAACGCACTTCTCAGATTGCCTCCATTAAGGTTGGCGAAGGGATGTGTGGTCGTGTTATTAATACTTTAGGCGAACCTATTGATGGTAAAGGGCCTATCAAAGGTGAGTTATACGAAATGCCTTTGGAGCGTAAGGCGCCTGGGGTAATTTTTAGAGAGCCTGTTAAAGAACCTCTTCAAACTGGAATTAAAGCCATTGATGCCATGATTCCTATCGGACGTGGACAACGTGAGTTGATTATTGGTGATCGTCAAACTGGTAAAACTGCCATCGCAGTAGATACCATTATTAATCAGAAAGAATTTTATGCTGCAGGTAAAACTGTTTATTGCATATATGTAGCGATTGGACAAAAAGCATCTACCATTGCTGGAATTATGAAAACATTGGAAGAACATGGCGCCATGGCCTACACTACAATTGTAGCCGCTTCTGCATCTGATCCAGCTCCATCACAGTTCTACGCTCCATCTGCGGGTGCTGCAATAGGGGAGTTCTTCCGTGATACCGGCAGACCCGCTTTGATTATCTATGATGATTTGTCAAAGCAAGCCGTTGCTTATCGTGAAGTTTCTTTGTTGCTTCGTCGTCCTCCGGGTCGTGAAGCATATCCAGGTGATGTATTCTATTTGCATAGTCGTTTATTGGAAAGAGCTGCGAAAGTAGTTGCCAAAGATGAAATCGCTAAGCAAATGAATGATTTGCCGGAATCTATCAAACATCTGGTAAAAGGCGGAGGTTCACTAACTGCATTACCAATTATTGAAACACAAGCCGGTGACGTTTCTGCATATATTCCTACAAACGTAATTTCAATTACCGACGGACAGATATTCTTAGAAAACAACTTGTTTAACGCAGGTATTCGTCCGGCGATTAACGTAGGTATTTCTGTAAGTCGTGTGGGGGGTAATGCTCAAATTAAATCCATGAAAAAAGTTGCCGGTACTTTGAAATTGGATCAGGCACTCTATCGTGAGCTAGAAGCTTTTTCTAAATTTGGTGGTGATTTGGATGCTGCAACCAAGAACGTTATTGATAAAGGAGCCAGAAACGTTGAAATTTTAAAGCAAGCTCAGTACTCGCCATTCTCGGTTGAAAAACAAGTGGCTATTATTTATTTAGGCACTCAGGGATTGTTGAAAAATGTTGCTGTCAAAAATGTAAAAGCTTTTGAAGAGCAGTTTTTGCTGGAAATGGAAAATAAATATCCTGAAATTCTTGCCGACTTTAAAAAAGGAAATCTGCCAGATGAAGGAATTAAAAAAATGACTGATTTGGCAAATGGATTAAGTGCACAGTTTAAATAACACAATAATTATTTAACCTTATAATAATGGAGTGAAGCAATTCACTCCTTTTTTATTTTAATACGGCGCAATTAAAATCATTGCTTTTAGATCAATCTAATAGTGTTATTAATAATAGCAGATTAATATTGAATCACAAAAATTGCTATTTTGTCAGATTATTATATAGGAATAGTTTTTGCGTAAATAATTCCAAACATATACAATGACAATCGGAATCATATTTATTTCTTTAATTTTTATGGTAATTGGAATGGCGGTTCAATCTAAATTGAAAAGCAAATTCACAGCATACAGCAACATGCATACAATAAGCAACATGAGCGGAGAAGAAATTGCCCGAAAAATGCTAAATGACAATGGAATCTATGATGTTCAGATTACTTCTGTGGAGGGATCTCTAACCGATCATTACAATCCCATGAATAAAACAGTAAATCTGAGCAGAGAAGTTTTTGAAGGCCGAAATATTTCTGCAGCTGCCGTTGCTGCTCATGAATGTGGACATGCAGTGCAACACGCAACAGCGTATTCGATGCTGATGCTGCGCAGTAAAATTGTTCCTGCTGTTCAGATTAGCAGTACACTTTCTCAATGGATTATTATGGCAGGAATTGGATACCTTGGATTTGGCCATGGCAATTCAACGCTATTGCTTATTGGAATTATTTTATTTGCAATAACTACTTTATTTACGGTAATAACTTTACCCGTAGAATTTGATGCTTCCGCTAGAGCATTAAAATGGTTAGGAACAGCACATATAACCACATCATCAGAACAAGAAAAAGCAAAGGATGCATTAAAATGGGCGGCATTAACTTATGTTGTTGCAGCATTAGCATCTATCACGATGTTGTTTCAATACATCATGATTTATATGGGAAGAAGCAGAGATTAATTATTTATAGAATAAAAATAAAATATCGGTAATCATTATCTTTAAAACTATTATTGATAACTTAGCGCAGAAAATAACAACAGAACAAAACCACATTAATAACCAATCAATTACTACAATGGATTTTGGAAAAGAATTTCAAAAATATGCTGTGCAGCACAGAGGAATCAGCAGCAATACACTGCATGGTTATATAGATCATAACGTTACCAACCTAACTCCAAATATAATCGAAGAGCGTCCTATGAATGTAGCGGTGATGGATGTTTACAGTCGTTTGATGATGGATAGAATTATTTTCTTAGGTTATCCTATCAATGACGAAGTGGCTAATATTGTAACCGCTCAATTGCTTTTTCTTGAAAGTACTGATCGTGCAAAAGATATTCAAATGTATATCAATAGCCCGGGCGGAAGTGTTTATGCCGGACTGGGAATGTATGATACAATGCAATTTATTACTCCCGACATTGCAACAATCTGTACTGGAATGGCTGCAAGTATGGGTGCTGTGTTGATGTGTGCCGGAACAAAAGGCAAACGTACTGCTTTGAGACACAGTCGTATCATGATGCATCAGCCCAGCGCAGGTGCGGGTGGTCAGGCAACAGATATCGAAATCACTGTGAATGAAATCAGAAAAATAAAAAAAGAACTTTACGATATCATTTCTCATCATACTAACCAACCCGTTGAAAAAGTAGCTCAGGATTGCGATAGAGATTACTGGATGACTTCAGCAGAAGCTAAAGAATATGGCCTCGTTGATGAAGTACTTATCATGAATCCAAGAAAAAGCAAAAAAGACTAATCAAACTTATTAATCATTAATCAGTAAATAATTATGAACTATAATTCAAAAACGATACGCCAGGACGAAGAATCACCAGCTTCAAATCCTGAAAATCCTATGGAGAAAATGATGAGTGGCTGGATGTTTGACAAAAAATTCATTGAACAACGTAAAGTTTTTCTGTGGGGTGTGGTTGATGATAAAAGTTCTAAAGAAATTACAGACCGTTTACTTTATTTAGAAGCTATTGATCCAGGCAAAGACATTACATTTTATATCAACAGCCCCGGTGGAATTGTTACCAGTGGAATGGTCGTTTATGATACTATGCAAATGATCAGTTCACCGGTAAGTACTATTTGTATGGGTATGGCAGCAAGTATGGGTAGTATACTTTTGAGCGGAGGCGCAAAAGGCAAACGTTTTATTTTTCCTCATGGCGAAGTGATGATTCATCAGCCTAGTGGTGGTGGAAGAGGCACCAGCGCAGATTTGGAAATTATGGCAGTTCAAATGCAGAAAACAAAAGAAATGGGGGCTAAATTACTTGCTAATAATTGCGGTCAGACATTTGAAAAAGTAATGAAAGATTTTGACAGAGATTATTGGATGGATGCTAATGAGTCCATTGCTTATGGAATTGTTGATCATCTCCTTGATAAATTATAATTAATTAGTATTTCGAAACCCCGCAATCAGCGGGGTTTTTTTATTAAAATAGCACAATAATAAACGGTTTAATATTATAACCTTTTATTAAGGTTTGTTATCTTTGAACATGGGCATTTAATTTTTGATATCAAACCTGCTCAGCAAAATTTTATTTATGGCTAAACAAGCAACCTTGCATTGTTCTTTTTGTGGCAGAAACCGTGAAGAGGTTAAAATTTTAATCGCTGGTCAGGATGGACATATTTGCGAAAATTGTGTAGAACATGCCCAGGAAATTATTGGTCAGGAACTTTCTGTAAATTCCGGATCCAAATATCAAAACACTCCTGCTGTCAGCGCTAAGCTCACAGTAAAAAAACCTATTGAAATTAAAAAGTTTCTGGATGAGTATGTAATTGGACAGGATGATGCGAAAAAAGTATTAGCAGTAGCTGTTTACAATCATTATAAAAGACTCAATCAAAAAATAGATAATGAAGTTGAGATAGAAAAAAGCAACATCATCATGGTGGGAGAAACGGGTACCGGAAAAACATTGCTGGCAAAATCAATTGCCAGAATGCTTAATGTGCCTTTTGCAATTGTTGACGCTACTGTGTTTACAGAAGCCGGTTATGTAGGAGAAGATGTCGAAAGCATGCTGACCCGCTTGTTGCAATCCTGCAATTATGATGTAGCTGCCGCTGAGCGAGGAATTGTTTATATTGATGAAATAGATAAAATAGCCCGCAAAAGTGATAATCCTTCCATCACCAGAGATGTAAGTGGCGAAGGAGTTCAACAGGGGTTATTGAAATTATTGGAAGGAAGCGAAGTGCTGGTTCCGCCTCAGGGAGGAAGAAAACATCCCGAACAAAAACTAATCAAATTAAATACACAAAATATTCTTTTCATTTGCGGAGGTGCATTTGATGGCGTTGATAGAATTATCGCCAGAAGAGTAAATACCAATGCCATTGGATTTAATGTTAATAAAGAAATGCAGGATTATCAGCACAATAATTTACTGCAATTTGTGAATTCTGTTGATCTGAAACAATTTGGATTGATACCCGAACTCCTCGGAAGGTTGCCTGTTGTTACTTATCTAAATCCACTAGATTTGGTTACACTAAGAAGTATTTTAACGGAGCCGAAAAATGCAATCATTAAACAATTCTCAAAATTATTTGAAATAGAAGGAATTGCTCTTTCTTTTGATCCGGGTGTATTCGACTTCATGGTAGAAAAAGCCCTTGAATATAAATTGGGTGCTCGTGGTTTACGCAGTATCTGCGAAGGAATACTTACCGACGCCATGTATGAGTTGCCTTCCCAGAATCCTACTCATTTCAATGTGAGTCTAGAATATGCAGAAAGAAAATTCAGCACCACAAAATTAAGTTTGCTTAAAGTAGCGTGATAATTACCAAACAACTTTTAAAATAATTCCGGCATTTTTTGCCGGTTTTTTTATGAAGAAATAAAAATATCAATTAATGAAAATCTTTTTAATTTATTTTCAAAATAATATTTTATATACTTGCCTTAATGGTTAATTTTACATTTCATTCTGTTCAATTAAATACTAATTAAAATGGTAGATGTAATATTGGGTTTGCAGTGGGGTGATGAAGGAAAAGGAAAAATTGTTGATTATTTCGCAAAGAACTATGATTTGATTGCAAGATTTCAGGGAGGACCAAATGCAGGACATACACTTTATGTAAATGACAAAAAAATTGTACTACACCAAATACCCAGTGGAATTTTTCATGAACAAAAAATAAATTTAATCGGCAACGGTGTTGTTCTGGATCCGGTAACATTAAAAAAAGAATGTGAGGCCGTTGCTTCTTTCGGTGTTGATTACCAAAAAAGTTTGTTTATAAGCGAACGTGCTCATCTTATTTTACCATCACACAGAGCTCTGGATAAAGCCAGTGAATTGTCGAAAGGTAATGATAAGATTGGCAGTACATTAAAAGGTATTGGTCCGGCTTACATGGACAAAACCGGCAGAAATGGTTTAAGGGTTGGTGATTTACTAGATAAAAATTTTACCACTCAGTACATTAAACTTCGAATGAAGCACCAGCGTCTGCTCGATAATTTTAATTTTCAGGAAGAAATATCTCAATGGGAAGAAGAATTTTTTGATGCCATTGATTTTTTAAAAAACTTAAATATAGTAAACGGAGAATATTTTATCAATGATAAGATCAAAAAAGGCATGAGGGTGCTGGCAGAAGGAGCACAGGGAAGTATGCTGGATGTTGATTTTGGAACATTTCCTTTTGTTACGAGTAGTAGTACGATATCTGCAGGTGTATGTTCCGGGCTGGGTATTGCTCCTCAAAAAATAAAAGACGTTATTGGCATTACAAAAGCTTATTGTACCAGAGTAGGAAGTGGGCCTTTCCCAACTGAACTAACGGATGCTACAGGCGATTTTTTACGCAATGCAGGCAACGAATTCGGAAGCACAACGGGTAGGCCTCGCCGATGTGGCTGGATTGATCTGGTGGCCCTTAATTTCGCTTGCATGATTAATGGGGTAACTCAAATAGTAATGACTAAAGCTGATATCCTGGATTCCTTGGAAGAATTGATGGTTTGTAAAAACTATCTGATAAATGGAAAAGAAAGCAATGTTGTTCCTTTTCAAATGAATAGAATGAAAATTGAAGCGGCTTACGAATCATTCAAAGGATGGAATACAGATATATCAAAAAATTCTTCTTATGAAGAAATGCCACAGGCTATGAAAACTTATATCAATTACATCAATCAGTACCTCGGAGTACCCGTGAAATATATTAGCAATGGTCCTGGAAGAGAACAGATTGTATCGGTTAAATAATTTTTTAAAAAAAGTATCCAAAATATTTGGCTAATTCAAAAACTCGTGGAAATTTTACACAACTAATCACGTATAGTTATGGCAATAAAATCTGAGAAAGAAAAACAAAAAACAACAACTAAAAAAGCCGCACCTTCAAAAGCTGCAGCCAAGAAAGCAACACCAAAATCAAAGTCTGATGATGATGATCTAGATGATGATGAAGATCTTGATGAAACACCTACTAAAGCCAAAGGTACTAAAGGCAGTTCCAAAAAAGCTAAAGGTGATGATGACGATGATGATGATGTAGACGTAAAAGATGATTGGGAAAATCCTGATGAAGATGATAACTGGGATCCTGATTTTGATGAGTTTGATGTTCCAAAATCAAAAGTAAAAAAAGCTACAGGTAAAAAACCAAACAAAGCAGATGATGATTTTGGTGCAGACGACGACTTCAAAGATCTTGGGTTGTTTGATGATGATATGGGCGGCGGTGGATTTGATGATGACGATTATTAATCCTATACGTGAAAAAAAAACAGCATAAATTTTTATTAAACAATACAGAAGAATTTAAAATCAAAATGTTGAATTGGTCAAACCTTTTCAACATTTTTTGCTTTTTAGATAGTAATCAATATCAATCATCATCTACATTTGATTGCATTCTGGCAATAGGTTCAAAAAAAGACATTCAATTAAACACACTTGATTCATTTTCCGAATTAAAACTTTTCAATAAAGAAAATAACGATTGGCTGTTTGGTCATTTCAATTATCCATCTGCTCAAAATGATGAAATCGGATTTCCCTCGGCTTTCTTTTTCATCCCTCAAATTCTGATTCAAATTTCTGGACATACGGTTATTATTGAATCTGAGTTAGATGAACCCGAAATCATTTATCATAAAATAGAAGAACAGGCCGATCGCATTTTACCATCAGTAACAAATCTCAACATTCGGCATAAAATCAGTGAAACCCAATATCTGGAAGCTATCATAAAATTGAAGGAACATATTCAAAGAGGCGACTGCTATGAAATTAATTTCTGCCAGGAATTTTTTGCTGAAAATGCTTTTCTGAATCCCATTTCGCTGTTTCATCAACTCAATACAATTTCACCCAATCCATTTGCGGCTTTTTATAAATTAGAAAATAAATTTTGTATTTGCGCAAGCCCCGAACGATTCATCAAGAAATCAGGAAACACAATCCTTTCGCAACCTATAAAAGGAACAAGTAAAAGATATATAAATGATTTTGAAAAAGATGAAGCTTCGAAATCAAGTCTGTTCAACAGTTCAAAAGAAAGAAGCGAAAATGTAATGATTGTTGATCTGGTGAGAAATGATCTTAGCAAAATTTGTCTTGAAGGATCTGTTGTGGTGAAAGAATTGTTTGGTATTTATAGCTTTCCACAGGTTCATCAGATGATCAGTACAATTGAAGGAAAAGTGAATGAAAATATCCATTGGACAGATATTATCGAAGCCTGTTATCCCATGGGTTCTATGACAGGAGCTCCCAAAAAAAGAGTCATGGAATTGATTGAACTTTATGAAGCCTCACCAAGAGGACTGTTCTCAGGTTCGATTGGATATGTTTCTCCTGAAGGTGACTTTGATTTTAATGTGGTAATCAGAAGTTTGTTTTATAACCAGTCTAAAAATTTTATTTCATTTAAAGCCGGAGGAGGAATTACCTTTCAAAGTGATCCACTTCAGGAATATCAGGAAAGTCTGATAAAGGCATCTGCCATAAAAAAGATTTTGCAATCATCGGAAGGTTAATTTCTTTTACTGTAAATTTTAGTTTACCATGCATAGAAAAAAATTTCTCCAACTGGCCTTGATTAGTCCATTGGGTTTATTAGCCCGACCCATGAATTGGCTGATTAGCAACAATCCATTTGCTGAAAATGCAGATGTTACTTATTTTAAAAAAGGAGATGCAGAATATGAATTACTGAGAAAAGGATTTAATAAACGAATTGATAAATATCCCGAAATCATTGCAAGATGTAATAATGAGAAAGGTGTTTCAGAAGCCATAAAACTAGCTATTAAAAAAAGTCTATCCGTAGCTGTTAAGAGTGGAGGACATTGTATGGAAGGATTTTCCTGTAATAATAATGGAATGGTTATTAATTTATCGGCACTTAATAAAATCGAATGGCTTGATGAAAATACAATACGTGTTGGTCCGGCATGCACACTGGCTATGTTGTATGATGTTATACTTCCTAAAAATAAAATCATACCAGGTGGATCTTGTGCAGGAGTGGGTATAGGTGGACTTACACTTGGTGGTGGTTATGGTTTGCTGGCCCGTAAGTTTGGATTAACCTGTGATAGTCTGCAGTCTGTTACTATGGTTGATGGAATTGGAAATATCAGAACATCTGATAACGATAATGAATTATTGTGGGCCTGTAAAGGAGGGAATAATGGAAATTTTGGTGTGGTTACTTCACTTACTTTTAAATTACATGATGCACCTCAAACGATGCAGAGTTTTAAATTCAGGTCTTTTAATGTGAATACAGTTTTTGCCAAAGCCATTCTTGAAAAATGGTTCGCCGTCTGTGGCAGATTGCCTGAATCCTGTTTCAGCGCATTCGTGTTGAATCATAAAACGTTGTATATCCTCATCACCAATGCCGGAAAACACACACCTCAATTGCAACAAGTCATTAATGAATTGAAATCGGTCAGCGATAAATCTACAAATAGTATAAGGCAACCACTTGCTTCTGCATTGAAAAACTATTATGGCCGTCAATATCCATTATATTTTAAAAATGCTTCAGCTGGTTTATACAAAGACTTTTCTGAAATTTCGGGTTGTATTGAAAAGGCGATGGAACTTGTTGTTAATACTCCTGGAATGATTTATCAGGTAAATACTTTGGGGGGTAAAATTTTGAATAAAGAATTTGAAACAGCATCTTCTTTTCCACACCGTGACTGTATTTATTTCTCCGAATTGCAATCCTACTGGGAGCAACCCGCTCAGGAAAAGAAATTATTGCAACGCTTCCAGCAAGTTCAGGAAGTATTTATCAATCATGGCATAAAAGCACAATACAGAAATTATCCTGATATCAATTTTAAAGATTGGAAAGAATATTATTATTCAAAAAATTATGTAAGGTTACAAACGGTAAAAAGAAAATTCGACCCTGATAACCTTTTCCGTTATGAACAAAGTCTGGGATGAAATTATTGATTCGTTTTTTTATTTTTCGATTTCGGATTGGAAGGATAGGTTGTTTTTGAAACCGGCACTTCATTGTCGCCCAGCATTAACTCCACACATTCATTAAGGATCTGATATTTTATAGCAATAAAAAGGTCCATTTTTTCTTTAGGCAACCTCAGGTCAAACTGGCCATTTTGAGAAATTCTGTTGTCAAAGTCAGGATTATAATTATTAAAAACACTCATCTCCATGGAAAGATTCTTGGCAATAACTTTTGAAATATATTTTCCCGAAATAGTTTGTGTAGCCGCATTTTCTTTTTCGATATCAGACAATTTAGATTTATTATCAAAAGGATTTAAGGGATCCTGACTGATGGATTTATTGTCATTGGATATAACAGTTGAATTGTTTTCCATGATAAAATGTGTAGCAATGAATTTCTTTACATGATTTCTGCTTTCCTGCGGAAGGTGATATTGCAAGGTCCAGAAATCCTTACTGCCAGATTGCTTGATAGCGGAATTAACCCTTTCAGCGCCACCGTTGTATGCTGCAATAACTAAAAGCCAATCGTGAAAAATACTATATAAGGTTAAAAGAAAATGCGCTGCAGCATGAGTGCTTTTAAAATAATCTCTTCTCTCATCATTTTGTCGGTCAACTTTTAGTCCATATCTTCTTGCTGTTTCAGGCATAAATTGCCAGGGGCCTGCAGCTCCAACCCAGCTGGTAGCGCCAGTTTGCAAACTGCTTTCAATTACCGCCAGATATTTTAATTCTCTAGGCAATCCGTATTGAGTAAAAATATTATCAATGAGATTAAAATAAGGAATAGCCCACAGCTTCATTTTTAATAAATATTGCTGGTGTGTTCTCAGATAATCCTGCATATATAATTCTGCATTAGGGTTTACCTGTGCTGAATAGGGGAGAGAAGGATTATAATTAAATTGAGTAAAAAGATTTTTAAATCCATAGCGTGTTAACTGACTCAGATATTGCACTTTTTCTTTTTGTGGCTCTGATTTACTTTTAATTACTTCGTTGATTAAACTGTCTTCAATAATTTCTTCGTCTTTAGAAGTGTCCTGTATATTTATTAAAATAGTGGGCACAGAAACGCAGAAATAATTATTTGCTTTTGCTGCATTCAAAAGCAAAATAAAAATAAGTATGAAAAAAATATTCTTCAATTGATTACTGATTTTCAATTTTTATTTTGTGTACTCAGTTGTTGTGCAAATTGCAGCAAGGTTAATTCGTTTTCTTTTTTTGAAAGTATCTGTAATCCAAAAGGCATTCCATTGTTGTGTTTAAACAAAGGAATGGATATGGCAGGTATACCCGTAAGATTTGCAAAAACAGTGAAGATGTCAGCTAGATACATTTGAACCGGGTCTTTCTTTTTTTCATTTAGTTTAAATGCTGTTACAGGACTTGTTGGCATTACAATAACATCATAGTTTTTGAAAACGGCTGTTGTTTTTTCAATTAATAACGTTCTTACTTGTTGGGCTTTAGTAAAATAAGCATCCATATAGCCACTGCTTAATACAAAATTTCCCAGCATAATTCTTCTCTTAACTTCTTTGCCAAAACCTTCACTTCTGTTTTTTACATAATACTCGTTAAGACTGTTTGTTTTTTCGGATGTCTGATGACCGTATCTGACGCCGTCATATCTCGATAAGTTGCTGCTGGCCTCTGCAGCGGTAAGAATATAATAAGTGGGTACTACATAATCCAGTAAATCAAAATCAATCTCTTCAACAATGCATCCTTCATTTTTAAGGGCATCCAATTGGTTTTTGATTTGATTTTTTATTTCAAAATCCAGCATCGGATGATTCATGACTTCTTTAAAAAAAGCAATCCTGTAATTTTTAATAGTCTTCACTTCCAGCTGCTGATATATATTTTCAAGAGATTGTTTTTGATTCATTGTGCTGTCGTAATCATCAGTTTTGCTGATAATTTCCAGAACAAGGGTAACATCCTTTATATTATTTCCAAAAATTCCAATTTGATCAAAAGAAGAGGCAAAAGCAATAAGGCCATAACGGGAAACCGAACCATATCCAGGCTTCAATCCTACTATTCCACAGAAATCGGCAGGTTGTCGAACAGAGCCTCCGGTATCACTGCCGAGGCTGATCATGCACATATTAGCTTTCACGGCAACAGCACTGCCTCCCGAAGAGCCACCAGGCACTTTTGTATTGTCTATTGGATTTAAAACATTTCCATAACTTGAATTTTCATTACTGCTGCCCATGGCAAACTCATCACAATTACAAGTACCGATGATAATAGCCTCTTCATCTAAAAGATATTGCACAACAGAAGCGTGATACATAGAAACAAAACCATTCAATATTTTTGAAGCAGCAGTTACCTTGTGGTCTTTATAACAGATTACATCTTTTAAAGCAATTACAACACCGTGGAGTCTTTTTATCACCTTCCCTTCCAATCTCAAATTATCCAGGGCTAAAGCGCGATTTAGGGCCTCCTCAGCATATACTTCTACAAATGCATTTAAATGGGTTTGACTGGCAATGGAGTCAAGATAAAATTGTACAGCAGTTTTACAACTTGTTTTTTGATGTTTTAAATCAAGATGGTATTGTTCTATATCGTTAAAAGAAAACATGATTACTTTTAATAAATCAGCCGAAGCGGGCAACTACGAAATTAATGAGTAGCAGCACACACCTCGGCCGGTATGAAAAATATATGATGAGGAGAGACTGCTTATTTAGCGTCTTTCTCATTTACACTGTCCTGGATTTCCTTTTTCACATTATTCTTTGCATCATTGAATTCACGAATTCCTGATCCTAAACCTTTCATTAATTCAGGAATTTTTTTACCTCCAAAAATCAACAAGGCAATCAGTAAAATTGGCAACATCTCGGTAAATCCTGGCATTGCAAGGAAAATAGTGTTCATGTAAGTAAATAACATAATTAAAAAATTTAGTCAAAGTTAATGCAATAAAAATGGAAAAGGGATTAAAAAGTCAATTTTGTTGTTATGATTAAGACAAAACGGATCATCCCATTAAAAAAGCGAAAATCAATGACTTTCGCTTTTAATATAAGGTATAACAGTTGCTTATTTTTTTGCAGCAACAGCCATTCTTTTTTCTTTAATACGAGCGCTTTTTCCGCTTCTTTCACGAAGGAAAAACAATTTAGCACGTCTTACACGGCCAACTTTGTTTAAAACTACGCTTTCGATGTTTGGCGAATGGAAAGGAAAAAGTCTTTCTACTCCGACTCCATCGCTGATCTTACGAACGGTGAATGTTGCTGTTGAACCAGTACCCTGACGCTTAATCACGTCTCCTTTGAAACTCTGAATACGCTCTTTGTTTCCTTCCTGGATTTTATAATTTACGGTAATATTATCACCAGCTTTAAAAGATGGAAGCGTTGCCTGTTTGGTCAATTGCTCATGTACAAAATCTACTGCGTTCATATTCTATGTTTTTAACGGACGGCAAAGGTAGGGGGAAAAGTTTAAAATATAAAGGTTAGTGTCGAAATTTTTTAGAAAAAGGCTAGATATAGTTGGAAAAATTCAGATATATCCTGCTTTTTCCAGCTACATCTAACCAATCCATCCTATCTACCCTTACTTCTTTTTATAAAAACGACTAATAAAAGGAATTCTTGATAATTCCTTCGCCTCAATTTTTCCAACAAAACGGGTGAAGAAGTAAAGCAGCATGAATGCAGTTCCAATTGAAAACCAAAGTTGGTCTTTTACAATGGCATTCAACCCCCAATGGGTGAGGTAAATCAGTACAACCAGAACAATGTATGCAGTTAGTTTTTTTACAGCATAAGGAACCGGATAATATTTTTGCCCCAGCTTATAACTGCTAATCATCATAAAAAAGTAGCAAGAGAAAGTGGCGATTGCAGCTCCGTAGTAATGGAATTTAGGAATCAGCAGTATGTTAAGCACGATAGTAATGATAGCACCGGCAATAGTTATCAACGCTCCAATAGTATTCTTATTGGTTAGCTTATACCAAATACTCAAATTGTAATAAACCCCAAGGAAAATATTTCCCAAAGCAAGAATGGGAATGGCACGGAATCCTTCTACCCAGTTTTTGCTGGAGAAAGTTAGGAACACCCATTGAAATACATCTAGAAATAACCCTATAAACAAGATCATAAAACAGAAAGTAATTACAAAAAACTTCATTACTCTCGCATAAGTTTTCTGAGCGTTATCAAGTTTGCTTTGATTGAAAAAGAAAGGCTCTGCTGCCATTCGAAATGCCTGAATCATTATCGTTGTAAGTAATGCGAGCCTGAAAATATTGGCAAAAACACCAGCTTCACGATTGGCCAGTTGTTCTGGTAAACCAACAACATGTCTATAAATCAATCGGCTTAATACATCATTGATCATTCCTCCTAAACCAACTATAATTAATGGCGCACTGTATCGAATGACTTCCTTCCAAAGTTTAAAACTGAATTTGAGTTTAATTTGTCTCAGCTCTTTATTGAGAATAATTAGCGTGACAATATTTTCAATAATATTTCCTACCAAATAATATCCGATACCCAAAGCAGGCCAATAAAAATTAGCTATGAAACTATCCGGATTTTTTTTCAAAATATTAGGTACAATGCCAATGAAAAA
>CANFGZ010000027.1 GCA_947446585.1 Chitinophagaceae bacterium
AAATTTAACAGCTAAATATTTTCTTTTTTGTGTGAATTTTCCTACCTTCATTTTCTCTTCAAAAGTAGGTTCAACTTCGTACGAACCACTGCAGAAGAGCACTTTCGGAGCACCGAAAAATATTATAGTTCTTTATGCAGCAGAAAAAAGCCATTTTTCTGCAAACAAAAATCGCTGAAAGCCTTTATTCATAATGGTTTCAGAAGATGATAAAAAGTGATTAAAATTATCAGCAAATAGGGTGGTTCCTTTTCGGCCCACACCACAGAACCTCAACAGAAATGTTGAGGTTTTTTTATTCGGCTAATTTAAAACCGTTCAACGAAAACACCGTTGGCGCTGAAATGAAAACAAAGTGTATTCGCTTTTGCGGTGAAAAATCTCCATATTCGCCGCATATTTGCGGTGATTAATCCGTATATTCACCGCATATTTAGTACCAACCATGGCAAAATACATCTATCAAAATAAAAATTGGTCCAATTTTACTTGGAACGACAGAGCCATAAATGCTGTTTTCGGTGAGGTACGCTCAATGCAGGGAAAGCTTAAAGGACAAATGAATGCTATGGGCTTTTCCGAAAAAGTAGAAGCCGCACTCAGTACACTAACCCTGGATGTTGTAAAATCAAGTGAGATTGAGGGCGAATTGCTCAATTACGATCAAGTGCGTTCTTCTATTGCCATACGTTTGGGAATCAATACTGCCGGACTGGTTCCAAGCAGCCGACATATCGAAGGTGTTGTAGAAATGATGCTCGATGCCACCCAGCGTTATGATTTGCCATTGACCGAAAAGCGTTTGTTGGGATGGCATGCAGCTTTGTTTCCAACTGGATACAGCGGACCTTATGAAATTGAAGTGGGCAAATATCGAACAGGTGAAATGCAAGTGGTTTCTGGAGCAATGGGAAAAGAAAAAGTGCATTACGAAGCCATCAAACCAAAGTTTGTAAAAAAAGAGATGGATACATTTTTGGATTGGTTCAACCGAGATGAAAAACTGGATGCTGTTTTAAAAGCTGCTATTGCCCATTTTTGGTTTATCATCATTCATCCTTTTGATGATGGTAATGGCAGAGTTGGTAGAGCCATTGCAGACATGATGCTTTCTCGTGCCGAGAAAAGTGGCGAGCGTTTTTATAGTATGTCGAGTCAGATTCTGATTGAACGAAAACGCTATTACGAAGTATTGCAAAAAGTACAGCACAGTTCAGGCGATATTACAGAATGGCTCGAATGGTTTTTGAATTGTCTGAAAAATGCAATGTTGTCAACAGAAAATACCACACACAAAATTTTACGCAAAGCCGAGTTTTGGAAACTTCACGATCATGTTTCTCTCAATGAACGCCAACGTTTAATGCTCAACAAACTTTTTGATGATTTTGAAGGAAAATTACAAACTTCAAAATGGGCAAAAGTCACAAAGACCTCCAATGATACTGCTTTGCGTGATATAAAAGATCTCGTGGAAAAAGGAATGCTGAAGCAAACTGAGGAAGGCGGAAGAAATGCCAGTTATGTGTTGACATAAATTATTATAGAATGGTTTGTAATTTATGATTATCTATTTATTAATGAATTTAGATAACAGGGCAAATAAGTGCTTTCTTAAACTGAGAACTGTTGATACATTTAAAATAAAACTTTTTGTATGAACATACTATGCATCTGCAATCAAGGCGAAAACAGGTCTCGTACTACTGCAGAAATTTTATCTGCAGTGGGCAAGTACGAAGTAAAATATGATGGCTTCTATAAAGACATCTACAATGAATCAACAAAACAACGTGATGTTTTCAATCCCAAAAATCTGGAATGGGCCAATAAAATTATAGTCTTTGAAGATGTTCATGAAGACATACTAAAAAAGTACGGCTATTCTTATTGGGGCAAGTCATACAATTTTGGTATTGAAGATATGTACCACTTCAACCAAAAAAGTTTAATTCTTATAATCAAAGAAAAATTGAAACACTACGAATTTTTATAATCAAATTCCTATAAAGATTTTCAGGAAAATTGATGTGACATGATAAAATGAAAAAAGGATTACGCACTTCTGTGTAATCCTTCTCAAAATACTATTCCACTACTTACGATATTTCTTCTTCCGCTTCCCATACATTTCCGCCCAATATTGATCATAGATCGAAGTTCTTCCATAGATCATCTTGCCGTCTTCAGAAAGTTTCAGATAAAAAGTTCGTCTTCCATCTGTGTAATCCGATTTGTTTTTATCATAGCATACATCCAAAATGAGTGTATTGTTTTCTGTAATGGTGCGGATGTTTAACAATTGAGATTTTTTTCTTTTGAGGTCAGGTTCGTTTGGATCTTTTAGAATGTACCAAACAACATAACTGGTATCTGATTTTATGTATAAATCGAAATTATAAAGAAAGTCGTCCTCATAACATTCTCCTGAATATTTCCCGTAATATTTTTTATTCAATTCATGGTTGGCTCTCGAATCAAACACAATCGTCGGAACATTCTTGCTTCTTTCATAGAACAGAATATTGTTACATTCCTCTTCAACTTTGTCTAATAGGAATTTAGCCAGATTAGGAAGATACAGTTTCATCTTGTCTTCTATTTCTATTCGGTGTTCATACAAGGAGGTGACGAAAGTGATTTCACTGACAGGCACTTTGGTCATTTTTTTCAAACATTCGTAACTAACAGATATGCCAAAGTACGCTGATGAATCTTTCTCAATTACTTTGTTAGAGTTTCTGCCGTAATTGAAAGAAAAAATGGCTCCATCCGAAAATCGAATTTCGATAACATCTGTTGTATCCAATATTATTTCTTGAGGTGTGTTGTAAAAGAATGAAAGCACATAAAAGTTTGGAGTCACAGTATCTTTAGGTATCAAGGAGCCCGCGCTCACGCTGCAGAATAATGGCTCAAGTTGCAAAGGACTTGTAGATGTCAAAATAGATATAACCTGATTGGAATCTACTCTGTAAATTATTTCTTGAGCCTTTACTGTTTGGCATACAAGAAGAGAAATAATGATGATGAACTTATTCATAGAAGTAGTTTTAATGATGAATGAATGAAATGATCACTTCGTTTACTGCTTCACGATACTTCGAATGAAATTGTAATTGTTGTTTTCTTCAGCAACAATATGCATCGGAAATGTTTGGGTTTTCGTTTCCGGTGTGATGTTCAAGTTTTTAAATTCATCGTAAGTGATGTAAGCAAAACGACCATTTGATACACCGACTATCATATTTTCTTGATTTCTGGGTATTTCAACCTTATCGCCAGTAATTTGATAAAGTCCGTTAAGACTTTTTACAATCAGATTTGCTGAATAGACTTCTATATTCTTGCTTTCTGTATTTACAAATAAAGAATTGACTGTAATAAAGGTTTCTGGAGGCATGGGCTTATCACAATTCCAGATTCCAAAACCATCGATTTGAAAGTTTCTTATAAGATTGTTGGCTTTGTTATTATTGGTAGTTTCTAAGTTTTGAGCTTCCACCATTTTATTTTGAGCTTCTATTTCAGCATTTTTGGCTTCGATGATTTTATTGAGCTGCGCCGTTTTTTCGTTCGCTTTATCAATGTAAGCATTGCTGATAGAATCCTTCACGTAAGCTTCCTTGTTAGCTTTATTGGATGCAAGTCTGGCTTCAATGTTTTTTTCATATGCTGACATTTGTTTATCATACAGCAGTATGGCTTTTGCATAATCTTTCTCACTTAATACAGGCCTTACTTTGTATTCAACGGATTTGATTTTGTCTCCATAATTGCTTGAGAATTTGATGAGGTACATGCCATGCTTATCTCCTTTTTTTAACTTGATATCAGTCCAACTTGTATAAGATGCTTCGGGATCAAATCGAGTTTCAGTTTTATCGAGTTGAAATTGCAGATGATGATAAGCTTTCAATTCTTCAAACGAATTCGTATCGATTAATACCTTGATGATGGGCATACTTTCATCCAGCAATGAAGGTTTTACAGGTTTGGCAATATTCAATTCCGAAGGTTTTGGACTAACAATTGCAATTTCTTTTTTTCCGACTTCAAGGATTTCACTTTTGCCACGGTTGATCCACTGTCCGGTGGCCGTATCTAAATAATAAAGATTCTGAGCGATGTCTTTATTTTGTGAGGCGATATTGATAACAGGTTTACTGTTCTTGTTTACAAAAACGGGTTGTCCATCTTTAAATGCTTGTATGTCGCACATGCCCGCTGATTCAAATGTGTAATGGACACCTGCGGAATCATACCCCATAGGAATGCCAGATAAAAACTGATCAACAGGATTATTGAATTCACGATATTTAATATCCACTTTTCCTTGAATTACTTTCCCGTTTTTATCTACAAATGCATCCTTTGGAAACAATAATACAGATCCTGATGGATACATAATCGTATCTCCTTTTTCAGCATCTACAGCGTAATCTGTATATGGAATATCTGCTGCTGGAACAGGTGGATTCACAAATCTTACAGCCAATTTAGTTTCGGTACGGCAATTGCATTTTGCAATCATTAAAATGACCATTAAAATAATTGCAGCGATAATGGTGATGTTTCTGCGTTTCATACTTTTATTTTTTAGATGAACAATATGGTTACAAAAAAGAAGAGAGATTTATTATTCAGTTTTCATCGTACACATTAATGTCTTGCATTTAAGGCTAAAGTATAGTGAACAATATTGAACTGATTTGAAAGATTGACTGAGAAACGGATTGGGAGCAATAAGTTTTATAAAATTGTAATCAAAAAGGAGTTGATTTTATTTTGTGAGATGAATCTATAAATAAAAAAAATGAAGCGACTACAAAAAAATGTTAAAGACAATGAGCATGGTTAACATTTAGATTTTTATAACAAAATATTTTGGAGGATTGATTTTCTTTTCTATTTTTGTATCTACATCAAGATTCACGTAATAGTGAAACCAACCGAGTCGAGAGACCGCGGTGGTAAAATGATGAGGGCCTTCAGCCAAAATAAAGCGCTAAACTTCCCTTTATTATTTTCTTGCTGTATTCATTTTTTAACTTAAAACCAGTTTTTGCAATTGAAATCTATTACAAGAAAAAAATGCTGCAAAGACAAGAGCTTGTATTGATTTTTTGATCTTACCATATTTCAATATGTTTTCGACCAAAAAATCTGCTTAAACTCTCGTCTTTTTTGCCTTTTTTCCTTTCATAACGATTCCAACTGCAAAAGCAGGTTTAAAAAATTTATGCATCATGGAACACAAACACTTCGTCACTTTCGAACAGGAAATCATGAGTTTTCCTTGTTATGAAACAGAACTTACTTATTGGTACAATTCCAAAGAAGAACTAGTTGTCTTTCGAACTGACCGCAATGCGATTGACAAGAGTGTGGTAAATGAGGAATTCATCGTTTATCCTTTAATTGCCGGTCACACAAACGAAACCAACATGCTAAAAGAAATCCTGACCGGAATTTTTTCTTACAGCGACAGCTGTTATGGCTGGCCTTATTTCATCAAAAGCGAATTGATTACAGCAGATGAATTCAATGAAGCCAGAAATCAAGGTTTGGAAATAATAAAAGAAAATAAAAACAAAGCCAAAGAAAAAGGCAAAGACCATCCTGTAATTCGTTACTGTTTAGAAAAAAAGCTGCAACCGGAACCGGAAGATCATTCACCCGATAGTTGGAAAGCAAATTGTCCATCAGGCCGACAACATCATATCATGATTTCAATATCTAGTCCATCAAGCCATAATTGGGGATGCGGTTATTGCAAGAAAAAGGGAGGCCTGGAAGAACTGAAACAATGGGTAGAAACTAAAAAATCATAAAATATGAATAATAATATTGAAACAAAAAAAGAGCAAATAATTTCAAACGAAAATCAAAAGCAAAAGAAGTATTCGCTAACACACTCGGAGATGATGGAGTCTCTTCTGTCAACATTATCCAAAAGAAATCGAAATGTAAAAGCTGTGAAGGAACATGAAAAAGGAAATAATAACGAAAATATCATTGAAGTACTGTTTTTTAAAAAAATTACGGAAGAATAATATAAATTCTTAACACAAATTGTCACACAAAAAATAAAAAAGAATGAAGGAAAAAATTGAAAAGAAAAATGACCAGTCAGCAGCGAATACATTGACAACAAAAAAAGCAGAGACGTTATCGCAAACATTGAAGAATCTCCCTTATAGTACGGACAGGATTGGACAAGGCTTCGTAATTCACTTGCCACAACCCAAAAGAGATGAAATAAAATAAATAATTCCTATTTCGAATTAAAATCTATTTCAGTGACAAAATAAAAAATTATACATTATGAACAACAATAAAAAACCAAACATAATTGCCATCGATGAAAAAGTATGCTATAACTGTAAACACAGAATCTGGGCTGTTGCTATTGGATTAGGCGTGATGTGTGGTAATAATAAAAAAGGTAACGGTTGGTATACACAAATTCCTGGTTTAAGAAAAACTTGCGATGCATTTGTTATGAGTGAAGATGAAAACCGAAAGCCATTCTCATATGATTAATGTCGTTACTTAAACCTAATTCTATTTTTAAATTAAAATTCTTCAACATGAATTCCCAAAATAAAGAAACCGATTTGTTACAACTGCAACAATTTTGTCAGCAAACGAATATTGCTGGGTGGTGTGCCAATGTATGGCTTAACGGATTGATCATTCGCTACCCTTTTCATTTTTTAGTCTATTCTCAAAATACGGATGGCAATGAATTGAGAAAGGATAAGGCAAAACAAAATATCAAGAGAGAACTCGTTAATAAAATTGATAAAATTCTATCAAAGTCTCTAGAGGAAAAAGATATTGTCGCCTATGAAAAACTATTGTCGACTTTAGATGACATCTTTCTGAGAACAGAAAATAACAAACAATAATAAAAAGTAACTATCATATTCTTACCTCAAATAGTTGGAGGACTGATGCTATTACCTTCAATAAAATAAAGCTTATGAACTTTCAACTAGAAGACAAACAAGATGCTGAAATAAACAGACTCAATTATTATTTTAATATCTGCAATGATGCGCTGAATGATTTTTCTGCTAATCATCCTTATCAATTGGCTGCATATGAAAAAGAAAAAATGATAACCATCCTAAAGCGACTTTTCGAAGGTGAAATCGATTACTTGGAAAGAAGTCCCGAAAATTATTTTGACTTATATGAAGACGAATAGTTTTTATAGACAGCAACTATTCACTGTTTTGCTAAATCAAATACTCACTAACTTTTTCTTGAATTTTCGCTTTAATATTATCCCAACTTTGTCCCTTTAAGCTAATTGGGTCTTCACTTTCTTCTGCATCAGCAAAATAGGATATTGCCTGTGGTACAGTAATTAATAAGTTTTGGGTATTATATTTTTCTTTGTGAAATTTCACAAAATCTTCAACAGTGTAGGTTTCTAATAATTCAGCAATATCCCAAAAATCCTTTTTCTTACCACGGCCAAGTGTAGCTTGCACTTTCATAGCAATTATATCTTCATCAGAGAACATCCTAACACCATCAGCTATATACAATGGTCTAATATTTGGATGTGGGTAATGAATAATATCAATTTTTATATCCTTTATAAATCCAAAAATCCCAAACTTTGCTGGCTTCTCTTCAATTATAAAATCACTTTTATAAAAATCTCTAATTTCATTTAATACAATTTCATTATCGAATGCTTCAATTGTAAATAAATCTAAGTCTATTGATTTTCGATGACCATATTTTAGTGATAACGCTGTGCCACCTACTAAACTAAATTTAGTAAGAGATGGCAATTCCATTAACTTCTTTAGTACGGAAAAAGTTTCGGATTCAACTGTTTCAAGGTGTAGCATGCAAAATCCTTTATTGGTCTTTTAATAACAGCACTGGCTAAATAGAGTCTTGTTTCAGGTAAATATTTTGCTTTTAATAAAGTTTGAGTAACTTTCTCGTCTCCATAATATCGACGACAATTTCTAATATCATCTACATCACCTCTTTCAAAAACCCTTTCAATTACAAAACTAGCCTTAGCATCATAATCCAATGATTCAAATACGACATCCCAAAAGATTCGTTTACTAAATTTTGGTTTTTGAGCTATTGACATACTCAAATATACGAAGTAATCATTTTAATGTCAGCATGATGCTTATCGTTTTCGGGCTTGGGGAATTTTGATTTAAAAAAAGCCGGTTCATTTTTCAATAATTAAACAGGGCTAATGTTTTCATTTTTTGGTTTATGCTCAAAATACGGATGACAATGAATGGAGAAAGGATAAGGCAAAACAACTTATCAAGAATAAATAAATAAAAAAGTTGAAAAAGTTCTATCAATGTCTTTTGAGGAAAAAGATATTGTTGCCTTTGAAAAACTATTGTCGACTTTAGATGACATCATTCTTGAAAGAGAAAACAAATTAAAATAAATAAAACAACAACAATGGGTAACTATCATTTATCAAAGGGAACACTAGAACTTTATTTTAAAAAATCTAACATTGATTTATGCGATGACTTAGCACAGCATATACGTCAATATGTTTCACCTGAAGAAAAATTTTTTTAAATTTTTTCGAAAATGAAATTTCAGTTTTGAGACATTTTCTGGAATTATTTTTTGCGCTCGTTCAAAATTTCTACAAATTCACCAACAATTCTCATTTCAGCTGCATTTTCTTCAGTAATAATGATATTTTGGTAAGTGCTATCAAATGAATTTGGACGCAAGACAATGGATGTATGTTCCCAATTTTCTTCACTTACAATTTTTTCGCTTGAATATGTTTTTATTGTAAAGGCCGAGTTGAAATCTGGATCTTGTATGTCTCTATTTTCGATCAATAAAATTTTCCCATTTCTGACACCTCCCGAATAGGGTTTAAATAAACAAATTGAGCCGTTTGGAATGACTCTATTCATGGATTCACCTATAATTTTGCACGCGAAATATTCGCTTTTTGAACTTTTTTTAGGTCCTTCAATAAGTGTATAATCATTCTCGGATTGTAATTCACTGAATGTGCCTGCTGCAGCATAGAAATTATACAAGGGAATTGGATTTCGCAACTCTTCTTGAAATTCAACTGTTTGCTTAAGTGGAATAACCTTTCCATCTAATTCTGATTGGCGGTTTATGTTCTTGCCACTTTCATTCAGATAATTATAAATAGACGATTGAACCTGGTCTTGCAACTTGAATCTAATTTTCACCACAGGTAGTTTTTTCCCTTTATCATTTGGCATTGTTGTTTGTTGCACTTGCTCTAACTCAGGACTCAACTCACCCATGTAATAAAAGTCTAATCCTTCATCATTGTTTTTCTTTATAAAAAGAGGAAGACGAATGGGTCCATTTTGACCTAATATGGACTTGACATCATTGCTGCTAAATGTTCGATTTGACTTCGACATCCAATCAAATTCTTTGTTATTTACAAATTTATCCTCATACTTTATTGAATCAGAAATATGATCTTCTTTATGATAATTTACAAAAATTGGGCAATGGGAATTGTCTGGACTCACTAAGTAGCCGCCTACATTTTGAGCCACAGGATTTTCTGACACATTCAATATTCTGAACACATCTTTTCGGGAATACTTTCTGTAAAGAACAAATCCATTTCGCCAATTTTCCGGTTCAAACAACCTGTCAAATTCATATATCGAATATTCCGTTGAATCAAGAAGATGATGTTTGAAATCTGTTTGATTTAAGTGCTCAATGAAATCTCTTGAAAAGACAAAATTCCCTTTTTCTATACTGATAATATCTATGTCATAGATTGCTTTAGCTGAAAGCAGCTTACCATCTTTTTTTTCTCGAAGAAACTCAAAATTAAGATTGGAAACACAGGATTCTATCGTTTCATTGGAAATCATATAATGATACTTGGCAAGGACAAATTCCTTCAATTTTTTCACCGACAGTTCACCTGTCTCAATTAGTAGCTTTATAATTAGGCATTCCTCTAAGCGTTTCGAGTTATTTATTTCTTTGGAAAACAGCTCTAACAATTTCACCTGATGAATCGATAATGTTGGGCTTACTATATTTTCAATCTTGAAAATAAAATTGTAATAAGAATTAGCGTAGTCAACAAACAAAAATGGATCTCGAGAACCATGTATTATAAAATCCATCATCATAGGAATTCTACCCAACTTGAACTTTAGAAGGTTGTAATCCTTTTTCAAATCTGCGAATAACTGTAAATTGACAGAATCAATAGCTTGGAAAATTCTCTCTTTGGTGATTTCATCAAAGTTGATAGTGGAAGCTCCCGGTATCATCCTGCTGCCATCCTTAATTAACTTCCTCAATGTGTCTTTATTATAAGATGTATCTCCATATAAGGAAATAGGAATCAGATAATTGTTTTCATAGTTTCCGATGAAGTCGATTACGGTAAGATATCTTTTACCATCAACCTTTCGTAGACCTCGTCCTAACTGCTGTATGAAAATAATGACAGATTCTGTTGGACGAAGCATGATAATCTGATTGATCTTGGGGATATCAATTCCTTCATTGAAAATATCGACAGTAAAAATATAATCGAGTTTATCGCTTAATAAATCCGTTTCCAACCTTTCAATAGCGTTGGTTCTTTCCTCTTCAGAATTATCGCCCGTGAGTGCAACCGATTTGTATCCTCGTTCATTGAATAGTTCGGCCAATTCAATTGCTTCCTTTTTTCTAGAACAGAATATTAAGCCTCTTGTAATTCCATTATCAGTTCCGTAAAATTTAGCATTTTCAATTATGCGCTCTACTCGTTCTTTTGCAATTAAGTACCTAAATTCAGATTTAGTATCAACTTGTACATTATTTATAGATAAATCAGCAACTCCATAGTAATGAAATGAACTAAGCATTTCCTCTTCCATTGCTTTAATCAATCGGATTTCATAGGCGATATTGTGGTCAAAAAGTCTAAAAATATCATTGCCATCTGTTCGCTCAGGTGTTGCGGTCATACCTAGAAGAAACTTAGGTTCAAAATGCTCAATTAAGCGTAAATAGGAATCTGCTCCTGATCGATGCGTTTCGTCAATTATTATATAATCAAAGTGATCTTTTGAGAAATTGTCTAAGTGATCGGTTTTTGAAATGGTCTGGATAGTTGAAAATACAAATTCACAATCTAAATCTCTCTGGTTTCCAGAATACAAACCCATGGTTCTTTCATTTCCAAAAATGGTTTGAAATGTATTGAGTGATTCTTTTGCAATAGTTAGTCGATGTACTACAAAAAGTAATTTCTTTGGATTAAACAATTTTGCATCAAATGCAGACAAAAAGGTTTTACCAGTTCCTGTTGCAGAAATGATCAAAGCCTTACTCTTTCCCTCAGCTCTCAATTTTTTTAGACTCTCCAATGCTTCTTTTTGCATTGAATTTGGACTAACAGTTGTAGGAGTAAGTGCTAAGTTTGCGAGTTTGTTACTTCTGTTAATAATAAATTGCTGCTGATAGATTTCTTCATAAGTCGAAAGGTATTCTTCCGTCACATTTGTTCCTTTTTCAAAATCAGACTGAAATTCTCGTAGTACCCTTTCAACAATACCACTTTCGTCTAGGGCTGAAAATTTGATGTTCCATTCCTTGTTTGTGCATAAAGCTTGTGCCGTAAGATTACTACTACCAACTATCAGATTGTAGTGTTCTTTGCTCTTAAAAATATATCCTTTTATATGCGCGTTCCCTGTTGTCGCAATTCTTAGATCGATGTTTTTAAACTGTAGAAGTCTTTTAAGGGCTTCGGGTTGGGTAAAATTTAAATATTGAGAAACTAGCATTTCTCCTTTAATACCACGTTCTTCAAGTTCCTTTAGCTTATTTATGATAGCTGCAACTCCACTTGTAGTTACAAATGCTACTGATATGAAAAATTGATTACAATTTTCAAGCTCATGAAGAATAGCAGAAAGAACTTTTTTTGGTGGATTCTTCTGATTCACGAGCAATTCTGGCTGATAATCAAGATCAGATAAAACGGACTTATCTACATAACCAGTCTGCAAACTTTTAGTGAAATTTTGGATTAGGTTATTCATTCAAGATCAGTTTATCGACTATAGGAATATCTGCAGCAGCCCAATCCAATTGATCAAGCTCATCCACTTCAAGCCATTTATAATCTATGTGTTCGTTTAATGTCAAATCTCTGTTGTTACAGTTACAAATAAAACTATGCATGGTTAATAGGAAATCTGGATACTGATGAGTAATGGTTAAAAATTCTTCTTTTACAATAATGTCCATCGAAAGCTCCTCCTTTATTTCTCTAACAATAGTTTCAACTTTTGTTTCGTTGGGCTCCATTTTTCCACCAGGAAATTCATACTTTTTTGAAATGTATGATAGTTTATTTTCATTACGTTGCACACAAAGAATCTTATCATCATTTTTAATTATCGCAGCAACAACTTCGATATGTTTCATTATGAGTATTTTTAAATCAATAATTTCTTCTTTCAGGTATAACTCCTCTAACCCCACCTCTCGGCTCTTCCACATCCCCCTCATACCTTGGTATCAAATGAATATGCACATGAGGCACTGTTTGTCCGGCGGCTTCATTAATATTAATACCCACATTATAACCGGCAGGATTATATTTTTCTTGTACAATTCCTTTAACTCGATTTAATAACTCAATGCAATCATTATGCTCCTCTAATGATAAATCAAAATAATCAGCAGTATGCCTTTTCGGAATAATCAATGCATGTCCTTCATTTACTGGAAAGCCATCGTAAATAGCAAAAGACATTTTGGTTATCAATATTTTTTCTCTTTCCAAATTGCAGAAAGGACAAGGTTTGTTTTCGTTAAGAAGTTGTTTCATTTTTATTTCAATCCATTTTTTAATCACATGCTCGTTTCTTCATCTTTATATTGCTACAGATATAAGTTTATGGATAATAATTAATCGATTCACAATCTACAAAAACTAAGTTTTATATGATCGTATAAATCGATATTATTTAATATTCGTGAAGGTATGTGATAAGGCCGCAATCTATTTGAGGAATGGAATCAAATTTCGGTCGTAATTTAAGAAAGGGGTAAATGAAAGGAGGTGTTGCATTTAAATGATAGAACTATATTTTGAGGATTATTTCGGAATAATTCGGAAAATTTAGTTTCTTCTGTAATACAGCAAAAGTTGGAATTTTGATTTATTTGGATCTGTTTCCAAACGTACAATGGCTCTTACTTCTGCGTCTTTGGCTAATAATGCATTTACAATTTTACCTCCTAAATTTCCTGTTGCGCCTGCTATTATTATTACTTTTCTCATGCTCTCTTTTGACTTTGTTATACTGATTTTACGGTTGATGAAGTTTGTTCAATTACAATATTGATTTAAGTCCGTTAAACGCAATTTCTATACGCCTCTTACAATACAATCTTTTTTTCTCTAAGCAAACCATTCATACAAATCCGATAACGCCAGTTGTTGCTTTTGTTTTTCATCAAGGTCTTTTACAACTGTTCCCGATTTAAACAACAGCAATCGATTGCCATATTGTAAAGCGTCTTTTAAACTATGCGTAATCAGTACCACGGTTATCCCAAGTGTTTTATTGATTTCACTGGCAAGCTGCAGAATTATTTGTGCCGATTTAGGATCCAGCGCTGCCGTTGGTTCGTCCATTAATAAGATATCCGTTTTGTCCATAACACCCATGAGTAGGGTAAGTGCCTGCCTTTGTCCACCAGATAAACTTCCCATTGGCTGTTGCAGCTTATTTTCTAATCCCATACCCAAAGCCGAGATTTTTTCCTTTACCATCAACCTGAAATGGTTGTCAATTCCGATTTTCATTTTTTTTGATGTGGATCGCAAAGATGCCAATCTGAAGTTTTCTAATATCGACAAATCGGGGGCTGTTCCATTACCAGGATTTTGAAAAACCATAGATATCCATTTAGTCCGAAGGTGTTCGGGTTGCATAGTAAGCTCATGTTCATTGATAAATATCTTTCCCGAAGTAGGAAAAATGCTGCCCAGAATAAGATTAAGTAATGTAGATTTTCCGCTTCCATTTGAACCAATGACCACCACAAAAGATCCTTTCTGGATATCTAATGAAACATCTTGTAATGCCCGCACTTCGTCTTCTTTGCCTGCATTAAATATTTTAGTAAGATGCTGAATCCTGATCATGATAGATTTATTTTTTTACCCAGCCTCCACTGATTCTTGGAAGGGCCACTATAATTAATACAAAGATTGCCGTTACCATCTTCAGCATATTGGGATCGATGCCAATGGATAATGTAAACGCAAGTACCGATTGAAAAACAAAACACCCCAATACCACCAATAAAATTTGTGTGCTGATTTTTTTAATGTTGAACCATTTTTTAAGTGTATCGGCAATTAACACAGAGCCTAATCCCGTTATTACAATTCCTATTCCCATATTAATATCAGCAAAGCCCTGATATTGAGCTACCAGAAATCCACTTAATGCAGTTAGTGCATTTGCCATTGCAAGGCCTATTATTTTGATGCGGTCATTGTTGATGCCTAGAGCTTTTGTCATCACAGGATTATTACCGGTAGCACGCATCGCTATACCAAAATCTGTGTTAAGCAGATATATAATAAAACAAAGTAAAAGCGATACCATTAAAATGGCTGTTGAAAGCTGATTCAGTTGTTCGTTTTTAAAAAAATGAAATTGTTCAAATACCGAAGCAGTATTAATCAGTGGAATATTTGACCTTCCCATTATCATCAAATTTACCGAATACAGTGCAGTCATAATCAGTATACCCGATAGTAAAGCATCGATCTTTAATTTGGTGTGAATGAATCCGGTGCAGGTTCCCGCCATTGCGCCGCATAACATACTTATTGGTAGTACCATCCACAAAGGAAAATGTGCACTGATTAAAACGGCTGTTACAGTTGCGCCCAGCGTATAACTGCCATCGGTAGTAATGTCTGGAATATTAAATACTTTCATCGAAATAAAAATACCCATAGCCATAGGACCAAGGCAAAGCGCTAATTGTAAAGCCGTTAAATAAAATTGGCTCATAGCATGGGTTTAAAATCTGCAGGAATATTGATGTTGTATTTTTTTGCTTTGGAAGGATTGTAAACTTTTTTTCTGTCTTTTACTATTTCCCAGTGAATATTTTTTAAGGATCCTGACTTTAAAAATTCGGCGGCCTGTAAACCAGATTGAAAACCCCATTGATAAATATCCGCTCCGTATGCTGCAAGTGCTCCACGGGCAACAAGCCCGGCTTCACTGGTTAATATCGGCACATTGCGCTGATCACAGGATTTAACGATAGATTCGAAAGACGCAAAAACAATATTGTCTGGATTTGCAAAAAAGACATCAATATCTTTAGACAACAAAGATTGAATAACCAGTTGAGCATCTGCAGAAGTATTAACCGGAAGTGCTATCAATTCCAAACTATCGGCTGCTGCCAGTTTTTTTATTCTTTCAATAGCCTCTACTGATTGTGGCTCTGATTGATTAAAAATCATACCCACACGAATTCTTTTTGTTTTGGGTTTGATAAGTGTTGATATCAAACCAAATGAAGTATCAATATATTCCAGTGTTTCTCCGGTGCCAAACAAGTTTTTAGGTTCGTTTCCTGATCCATCATTTAGTTTCATTAATGCCGGTGTTCCGCTCACTATCATAAATACCGGTATTTCTTTTGTATTCTGAATCGCTGTTATTGTAGATAAAGTTGGACTGGTTGCAATTAACGAAGGTTGCTGTGAAATCATGTATTTCGAAATCTGAGTCAAGGTGGGAATATCTCCTTGAGCATTTCTGTAAATAACCTTGATTGTTCCTTTTTTCTCATCAAAACCTTTTTTTTGTAAGGCATCAAAAAAACCTTGCTTTGCCATAGCAATTGTATTGTCCTGAAAAGCATCCATAAAGGCTACAACAGGTACACTAGATTTTTTTGGCTGACACCCTGAAACACAAATCATCAATATCAAAGTATAAAATACAGACTTCATATAAATAGGTTGTTTAAAATAAATAAAATCAAAGATAATGAAGATATCATCTTCTTACGGTTTGTTGAATGGGTAACTATGGTTTAATTAAAGTATAGAAATGATGTTGATAAGGATAAAAAAAATGACCAAAAATAGTGTGAAGTATTTTTTATTATTAAAAAATTGGGAAGGAGAGCCAATCAAAGAAATAGAAAACAGGATTATGATATTTACACCAAAGACATTAAAGGCGGCTAAAGAAATATGAAATGGCTTTAAAAGATTGTGGTATGTATGGTGGAATAGGCTTTAAAAAAACTCCCACGGAAACCTGTAATTACAAATTCCTGAATTAGAAGTAGGACAAACATTTTCACTGTTGGTGATAATATCTTTTTGTATGCCAAATTCCATACTACCATGCGAGGTGTTCAGGCCTGGTCGGGCAATATCTGCGTCGTAACCGAATCCTAATTTACTGCTGTATTCTTTTGTTTTTGAGGTAACGGTTGATGCTTCGCCCCACTTCCAGCTAAAGCCAACACAAAATGCACTGTTACTGGTTATTCCTACGGCATTGCGATACCACAATCCAAACTCAATAGGAAATTCATAATAATCAATCAGTGCGCCTGCAGTAATTACACTGCTCTTGCCTTGAAATTGTGTAATAATGGTTGGTTTAAATGTTACAATATCTGTTTCCATTCGGTAACTAAGATGGGCTGTTGTTTTTCTGAGCAACTTACCATCTTCTGGCGTGCCACTGAAACTCACATTGGGTTCGTTCAAATGATGTACCGCACATCCAATCATAAAATCACCCTTTGCAAAAACAAATCCTGAAGCAAAATCAAAATAATTTTTATTGTTGAATGTTTTAAACAAATCTACCTGTGAAGTATTTCCTGTTATTCCTGTTTGATCTATCTGATCAGAAAAAATAAATTGATCAGGATTTACACTTTCAAAATTTATTCCTGCCTGTAACGCAAGGCTAAGAAACCAATTGGAACAATCTTCTGTATTGGTACCAAAACTACGGCCTACAATAGCCGAAATATTTGAATTACTAAGACTTCCTTTGTTTGAATGATTTACATTCAATCCCATGTTCAAAATGTTTCGTTGATTGGCATCATACATAGAGTAATCCAATCCTCCGGATAAATATTTATACGGCTTATATAAATTAAACCATTGCACTTTACTTACAGCAGACAACCTTAAATTGTTTTTTCCGCACCCTGTTAACGAGGGATTGAAAGACGTTGGTGTGTAATGAAATTGTGTAAACAATGCATCCTGTGCCTTTGCGGTATTTAATAGCAAGACCATAATAAGAAGTACTAAATAATTTTTAATCATGTTCATCGTGTTTTATCTGAATAAGGTTAT
>CANFGZ010000028.1 GCA_947446585.1 Chitinophagaceae bacterium
ACAATCTCATCATCCAATAGGTGATCACCAACAAATTCTAATGAGCAATTTTCTGGCTCAAACCGAAGCCTTGATGAAAGGCACTGATCATGAAAATCCTTATCGTGTTTTTGAAGGTAACCGACCAACACATTCTTTTCTGATTAAAAAAATAACTCCATATACTCTTGGTCAGATGATTGCTTTTTACGAACATAAAATTTTTGTTCAGGGTGTCATCTGGAATATTTACAGCTTTGACCAATGGGGCGTTGAATTAGGAAAAGTACTGGCCAGTAAAATTCTTCCTGAGTTACAAAACGACACAGCAATCAATACCCATGATGACTCTACAAATGGCTTGATAAATGCTTTTAAAAAGATGAGATCATAATAATTTCAGTTGCTGAATTTAAAAAAGCCCCGGGTAATATTATTTCCGGGGCTTTGTATTTTTACGTCAGCATAAATCATAAGCTGATATTTAAAAAATGTTATTTTATTTTTTTAGTGAAGACTCATCCTTTTGATTTTCAAGTGTAGCCACTCCTTTCTGAATAACCAATCTGGCTTCTTTACTTAATGTAGTCATCACCACTCTTATGGTATAAATTCCGCTAGATAAAAGTGGTTCATTAAAATGTTTCTTTGCAAAACCATTTTCATTTTGTGCATTGTATTTTCTGATTAAGATTCCTTTCATATCTATAATCTGAATATCTACAGATTTTTTTTCCAAGATGTTTGTTTTTATCTCCATGTCAAACTCGCCTTCATTTGGATTAGGATAGATATTCAAGACCATTTCTAATTGTAGTGGAGTACCTGAAGAAACTTTGACAATAGGCGGTGCCACTGTTCCTGTTGGGCAACCCGTGTGCGTCAACGCCTGTGATTTCGCTGTTCCTTGAGCTCCACAAACAGTCTGGCCTTTAACGGTAAGGCTTCCTCCCGTATATCCGGTGTTGAATTGTACTGTAATTACCGAACTGTCTGTATTTGCTGAAGTAATGGTTGTATTATTGGGTTTCGTCCACCTGTACACTGATGCCGCTACCTGTGTAGTAGTAGGTGCAGCCACCACTACCGTGAACGTAATTGGTGTTCCTATACAGGCATTATACAAGCCCGTACTTGAGGTTATGCTCGTTGGTGTTGGAGGCAAATACATTAAGCTTACTGATTTTGCTGTTCCTGCAATACCGCATGCACTCTGGCCTTTTGCGGTTATTGCCCCTCCGGTAAATCCAGTGTTATACGATAATGTTATTGATGAACTGTCCACAGCTGCACTTGTAATGGTTGTATTTGCGGGTTTCGTCCATCTATATATACTTATTGCGGATTGCGCTGTTGTAGGCGCAGGAGCCGTTGCCGTATAAGTAATCACACTCCCTATACATGGCGTTAGTGAACCAGAAATTGCACTTACCGTTGGTGGTAATAAAATAGCACTCAATGCAACTGTTTTGGCAATACTCACACTGCAAGGGGTAACTGTTTTTAAGGATAAGGTATCTTTTGTAAACCCATTTAAGAAAGTCACAATTACTGCTGTATCATTTATGCCTGATGCATTTACGTGAGTAATCGTAGCATTGGTACCTACCGCCAAGCTCCAATTGTATGATGTGGCATAAGTTACTTTCTTTGTACGGTATGTTTCTGAAGATAATCCGCAAACACTCGTTACGGCTAAAATAGACGTTGGCGTAAATTCTTTTTGTATAGTACCTGCGGCTGACACTCTCTTATAAACAGTCAATGATTTTGCTATGCTATTTCCACATGGGCTGATTGATTGAACGGTTATGGCTCCGGATACAAATGAGCTGTCGAACTTTACGATAAGACTAGTTGTACCCTGACCAGAAACAATTGTTACTCTTGCAGGAACTACCCATAAATAAGATGCGGCATTGTTTACTGCAACTATGCTATACGTTACATTTCCACTTTGTGCTCCACTTCCTATTGACGCACAAACATCAGCCAGGCCCGTTATTGTGCCAGGCGTCGCAGGCGCGGTTACACTCAACGCCAGTGATTTGGCCGCGCTATTTCCACATCCCGAAACAGCAATTACGGATATGCTTAAAGAGGTTGGCGTAGTCGGATATTTAATAGTAATGCTACTCGAGTCCACGGCATTCACACTTACCAAAACTGATCCTGCAGGTAATGACCAGCGGTAAGCAATAACAGCAGATGCATTAGTTGCTGGAGCTGTTGCTACATAAGTAACATTTGAACCACCAATGTATGGACAGATATAAGCAGTTGCAGTATTACCTGAAGCATCTGTTATATTAGCCGGTGCACCAGGAACTGTTTTTGTAATAGCCAAAGTTTTTAAAACTGTAGTATTGTCACAACCAATAACTACAACGGTTACTGTTCCCGTGGTAAAAGTTGAACCGTATTTTATTTTTACTGAGCTGCCATTTCTGATTAAGCTCATTCCCATTGTAGTTGCATTGGATACCGACCAAGTGTATGAAGCGGCGTCAACAGCACTGATGGTATACACCGCACTATCTCCCACTCCCATATTACCACACACATTCGTGCTGCCCGTTAATGCAGTTGCTACAGAAAAATTACATGTAGTGGCATTTACTGTAATAGAAGTTAATCCCGAATTGCTGCAACCCGTTAATGGATCAGAATAAGTATAAGTAATTGTAAATATTCCTGCACCAGAAACAGCAGGATTAAAAGAGTTTCCTGATACTCCTGTGCCACTGAAAGCACCACCTGCTGGTGTACCTGTTAATGTTATTGCAGCACTCGTTGTAAATAATGATGAATAATTTCCAGCATTTACAGTAGGCAGCGCATTTATAGTAAGCACTAACGTAGCTACAGAATCGCATCCAACAGCATTGTTTGTTGTATAAGTGTAAGTTCCCGCTGTAGAGTAATTAGTTCCATTCCACAAGTAAGGAAGTTGATTTGAGCATACTGAAACGTTGGTTGAACTTACTGATGTTGGATTAACGCTAAATACTAACGTAGCTACAGAATCGCATCCAACAGTATTGTTTGTTGTATAAGTATACGTTCCCGATGTAGAATAATTGGTGCCATTCCACAAGTAAGGAAGTTGATTTGAACAAACAGTAACAGGTATTGAACTTGTTGATGTTGGTTTAACACTAAATACTAACGTAGCTACAGAATCACATCCAACAGCATTGTTTGTTGTATAAGTGTACGTTCCCGGTATAGAATAATTGGTGCCATTCCACAAGTAAGGAAGCTGATTTGAACATACAGAAATTGGCGTTGAACTTGTTGATGTTGGTTTAACACTAAATACTAACGTAGCTACAGAATCGCATCCAACAGCATTGTTTGTAGTGTATGTGTAAGTTCCCGCTGTAGAGTAATTAGTTCCATTCCACAAGTAAGGAAGTTGATTTGAACATCTTGAAACGCTGGTTAAGCTTGTGGAAGAATTTTTAATAGTTAATTTTAATGTTGCTACAGAATCGCACCCAAATGAATTAGATAATGTTTTTGTATATGATCCGGCAGTAGAATAACTCGATCCATTCCATTGAAACGGTAACAAGCTCGAACATATGGTAATATTAGTTGTACTTGTTGATGTTGCTTTTATCGTTAAAATTAATTTAGCTACAGAATCGCATCCCGCAGCATTTGTAAGGGTTTTGGTATATGTGCCAGCCACACTGTAATTTGTTCCATTCCAGCTATATGGTAGCTGATTTGTACATTTCATTACATTGGTAGTACTGGTAGTAGTAGATTTTACAGTTAATATTAAAGTGGCAATTGAATCACATCCAATGGTATTCGTAAAACTTTTAGTATAAGTACCAGAAACTGAATAGTTGACTCCATTCCATAAATAAGGAACCTGATTTGAACATTTTGAAACATTGGTAGTACTTGTTGAGCTTGCCTTGACTGTAAATACTAATGTTGCAATAGAATCGCATCCTACACTGTTTGTTAATGTCTTTGTGTATGTTCCAGTTGCAGTGTAATTAGCGCCATTCCAGATATAAGGTAATAAACTTGAACATTTTGTGATATTAGTGGTACTTCCAGTTGCAGAACCTGAACTGCAATTAACAGAAATAATTATGGTATCTCTTGTTGTATTAAGTTTACTATCAGATACTTTTAATTCGAATGAATAATTTCCTGCAGTCAATCCAGTTATTGCAGTTCCGGATGTTATTGGGTTTGAAATTTGATAAGCAGCAGGACCTGATATTTTTGTCCAGTTATAACTGGTAATACTTCCCAATGAACTATATGCTGATCCATTTAAATTACAATAATTAATCGGCAACGACAACGTGATATCATTTCCTGCATTTACTGTTAAATTGCCATTACAACGATTGCAAAGAGAGTCTAATATCGTCTCTGATCTCATTCGGGTAAAAAACAAATTATGGCCTAAATTAGTTACATGTGCATAATCATAAACATAAACTGAAGATATGCTTCCATCGGGATTCGCAACTCCATCCCAAAAGTCAACTGCCTTATTTCCAAATCTAGTTAAAATCCACGCCCTTGTATCAATCAGATTTTGAGCTTGTGCAGCAGTTAAGTAATTTCTTGGTTGAGTAGTGGTAACCCAAACAGGTACTTTAGCTGAATCTGCGAGATGCAATGCTGCTTCGTAATTCGCCTGTTGTTCTGCCAGCGTGTAATCATTAACGGCATCATTTGAAGGCATGTTAATAATTATGGCATCGGGATGATAAGATAATGCCGCAGTAATATTATATCCATACACAGGAGCAGGCCTGTTTGCGGGGGGAACATATCCATCAGGTCTTAAATTTTCATATGTTTTGAAACCGGGGGTTCCTAAATTAATAACCTCGTTTAATGAATTCTTACTTTTTATATAGTAAGTAAATCGACCAACCCATGAACTATCGTAAACGGTAGCGCCCATTCCGTAAGCCGTTGAAGAACCAATAACCACAATTTTCCAGCTATGGTTACAATTCACCATATCTGAATCATTTGCTTTTATACTGCTAGAAAATAACAGCATAAATATTGAAAAAAGAATTGAATGCTTTAAGTTAAGAATGGAAAAGGGCATATTAATTTTTATTAATTTGGTAACAATATGCCTTTCGGAGGATCGGTTGGGATTAAATGTGGTCGAAAAATTGAATAGTAAAATGATTTTCAATGAAATACAAGTCGCTAATAAAATTCAACAGTCAAAAATAAATATTAAAATTTTAATATCATAACTTTTAAAGCATAATTTTTGATAATGTTGAAAGAAATATTTTATTGAAGAAAAAACTTGAAATAACAGGAAGAAATCAGACCTAAAAAGTAATGGATAAACGGATATTTAGAAGAACTGGAATGTTATTTTTAAAAGCTTGATATTTTTCTAGTCAAAATATTTTTTACTTAACAAAAGAATTGAAATAAAACTCAATTGTCCGATTGGTGCAATATCCATTAACATCCAATTGAAAAGATGAAACGCCATCAACATCAGAAATAAATATTGGTCATATTTTTTGGTAAAAAAACCTATCACCATAGAAAGTTCAACAACAAAGGAACTGAAATACAATAAAAATCCAAGCTTGTGATTATGGATTAAAAAAACATTCAACATGGTTCTCCATCCCAGATGACCTTCTGCATAATAAGGCAAAAATTGATTTTGAAGCACCTCGCTAAAATGTTTTATTTCAAATAATCCACCATTGGATAATTTGAGTAATGAAGCCGATAAATAATAAAAAAGCAAAAAATATCGGATTGATTCGAAGGCAATTTTTTTATTCTGATCTTCTTTGAAAATAAATGGGATCATTACAATAAAAAATCCGGTTTGAAAATTCTTATGACCCAAACAACCAGATAAAGAAATGTAGTATAGAAATAAAAGTATAAAAAGTATTGTTCCGGCTTTGTTGTTAAAGGGATTAAAAATCAACATCACCAAAAATGCAATAATCAAAACATCACACAATACCGCCAGCCAAAAATGGCTTAAAATATATTGAGGAAATCCTGCAAAATAAAACAGCCAATATGCAGGATCGATACCGATATTAAAAAAAGGGTAATGACACAGAGAATAAAAACTGACACCGGAAAAAATAAAAATAAAGTATTCAAAAAATAAAATCATCAAAATGATTCTTGATGATGATTTCAATGAATTTTTGTTGTCTATAATTTTCACTTTTGTATTATTCCTGTTAATAAAGTAATTGAATCTTCTAAAACTGCAGTCTGATTATTAAAAGAATAATTATATTGACACAATTCTATTTTTGATTCTTTAATTACAGGCATTCCTGAAAATGTCAGATATCCGGTGGCCCAAAATGGAAAGTTAACCTTGTGAGGGGTCAATCTGTTAATTAAAAAATGACTGATATTTTTATCTTTTATTTTAACGTCTAAAAACAATGCTAAATAATTCTGTTGATTTGCTTTTATATAGGAAGCGTATTTATTAGGCGCCTGCTCCATAAAATCTTTTTTCCAATATAGATTTCTGGAGAATGGCACTTTTTCTCCATTTACTTTTAAATAGTAAGTGGAAGGTTTGATTTCAGGTTTTATGATATAACTAAACATGTCATTATAAGGGAAAAATAGCATGTCCATTTTTTTAATAAAAAAAATCGAGTAAAAAAAAAGGTAAATACAAACAGCAGAAAATGCCATTCTGGAATGATTGAACAGTCTATATAAAAAAAGTTTTTTCAATTATATTTCAAAGTTGTGAGGTTGAGAAAATTGACTCTTGAGATCATTCCACAAATAAAGAAATACTAGAATGTAACTTAATGAACTAATAATGGCCGCAGCAACAACGCCAAATTCAGGAATTAAAAAACTATCTCCTGTAAATACGATTGTCAATCCAATGATATCTCCGGTTAGTATTTTTTTTATATTCCCTTTTCCAATGTAAATAGCATTAACTAATGTAAGCATGCCCAGACATACATATCCCGGCAGTAAAATAATCATGTATTTATTCATCTCTGAAAAGTCATTACCATAAATGAACGGATAAAGATACTGGCCAAAAAATATAAGGATAAAAGCTCCCGAAAAAATGATCAGGAAATATGGCGTCATCATTTTTTTCCACGCAATGAAATTTGTTGCAATTTTATCAGTTGCGATAAAAGGCAATATTGTGGAACTAATAACTGCAGAAAAATAAATAAAATACTGGCCAATTTTTCCGCATTGAATATAATTACTTAAAGTAATGGCATTACTATATTTTTCAACAAAAAAATTATCAATTCTCAAAAAGCAAAAATAAATTAATGAAGAAAACATGATTAACGATCCATGTTTAAAGAAACTAATCCAGTTTAAAACAGGGTTTGATTTCTCCCCTTTTTCGTAACTAAAAAAAATCATGAGTATTCCTTGTAAAAAAAACAAGACTCCATATCCGATGCTTACCTGATTGATTATTGTTGATTTGTTTTCCTTGATGAAAAATAGCAGATAAAAAAGAAAGCAAAGATTTGTTGAAACTAAAATCAAATTCTGAATATTGAATTTTTTCATAGCGGTTAACAAGCCCTGAAATAAAATCAATATCAGGTTGCCAATACTGAATAAGATAATGGCAATGGATGTTTGAATAAAATGAAAGCTTGATTTTGGTAAAATAATCAGCACAAAAAACAAAACAACTGCAATGAAAAATAATACAATCTGAATCAGCTTTCGACGAACAACAAAGGCTAAGCTCGGTTCTCTGGAAATCCAGGCAATGGCCGAATAATCGAGTCCGACACTGAAGAAAAAAACAATTAAATTAATTAAATACAGTTCATTGAAATAATAACCACTTTCAGAAACTTTTAAAATTCTTACAATCAAAATATTAATCAGAAATACAATTCCGTGATTAATTAGTTTGCCGGCTATGTTTTGTTTCAGAATGTTTGCAATATTCATAAAGCAGTTATTGAATGTGATACGTATTGCTTACAGAATAATGCTTTTTAAAGAATTTATAATTGTCGAAAATTCACTGGCCACTAAACTGGCACCACCAACCAAACCTCCATCAACATCAGGCTTACTGAAAATGTCTTCAGCGTTATTTGCCTTTACACTTCCACCATAAAGTATAGAAACCGTATCTGCAATCGAATGGCCATATTGATCAGCTATTACCTTGCGGATATATTGATGCATTTCTTGCGCCTGATCGCTGCTGGCTGTTTTTCCGGTTCCAATCGCCCAGATAGGTTCATAAGCAATTATAAAATGTTTCATCTGTTCAGCATCCAAATGAAATAAACCTTCTTTAAGTTGATGAGCCACAAATTCATTTTGTGTGCCTTCTTCTCTTATAGACAGTGGTTCTCCACAACAAAAAATAGGTTTCAACCCATATTCCAAAGCAAGATTGATTTTCTCAACTAAAATATCACTGGTTTCATGGTAATACGCTCTCCTTTCGCTATGGCCAATGATTACGTATTGAATATCTATATCACGAAGCATTTCGGCACTGACTTCTCCGGTGAAGGCTCCGTTTTTGGTGGCCGCACAATTCTGTGCACTTACATGGAAATGATTATGGTGATTTACTTTTTGATGGATTGCTGTAAGGTATGGAAATGGTACCGCCAGAATTACTTGTTGGTGGATGTCTAATTTAATCTCACTCTTCATTAATTCATCTGCCAGTGTTTCTGCTTGAGATAAGGAAAGATTCATCTTCCAGTTGGCTGCTGCAATTTGTTTTCTGATCATACTATTTCTTTTGATTTATTTTTTTTAATGTGTCTATTTCAAGCTGGGTGATACTTTGGTTTTTCATTTTTTTCCAATTGGAAAGATGTGATATGGCTTTATCGAAATCATAAGGTTCTTTCCCCCATGAAAAATTACTGATATATTTTTCAGTAATAGCATTTCCAAAAATATTACAACACACGCCTACTATAGTTCCTGTATTAAATGAAGTATTGATTGCGCATCTGCTGTAATCGCCCATAATAAGTCCGGCTTTGTTACCTGCAGTTTCAAAATTATTTTTATCAGTTTGGTATTTGATTAAACCGCCTGTATTTTTTACATTGCTGTTGCTTGTGCCTGCACCCAGATTACACCAGGATCCAATAACGCTGTCGCCAAGATAGCCATCATGTGCTTTATTGCTGTTATTGAAAAATACCGAATTTTTAATTTCGCCTCCAACTATACATTCCGGCCCCACAGTTGTGGCGCCATAAATTCGGGCGCCCATTTTTACCACAGCATTTTCACCCAATGCAAATGGCCCTCTGATTATGCAACCTTCCATTATCTCGGCATCTTTACTAATATACACAGGGCCTTTTTCGGCATTTATAATGCTCATTTTAACTATGGCGCCATGTTCAATAAAAATATCTTTCGCATTAATTACCTGATTGGTGGAATCTATGGGCATTGATATTCTACCTTTCGTTATTAATTCAAAATCTTTTCTTAAAGCCCAGTCGTTGAGTTGAAAAATTTGCCATGGAAATTCTACAACTTTTATACTGTTGTTATTTTTTTCTTTAAAAAGCGAATTGGTTTTAGCGGATGAAATTAATTCTTCAAAGTTTTCAAGGGTTGGAATAATATTGGCAGGGATAGAAATAAAGTTGCGATCTTCTTCTGTATCTAAAATAATTTCATATTGCTGAGCTAACAGGATTTGCCATTTTTCTCTGATGGTCAAAATACCCACTCGGATTTCCGCCACATGTTTGGTTAGTGAAAATGGAGACAAAGCGTCTTTGCAATAAGAATCGTCCAAAAAGATTTTCATTGTGATAAAAATAAGATAATTAGTTGATTTCGAAATTGATTGGACAGATGATTTCAAGATTCGTAGCGATGAAGGAAGACTTCCTTCAACTGATAATTATGCTGTAAAGAAAACGAATCAGTAAATCAATTGGATTTATACCGAAACAAAAATCCCGATGAAGTTCACCGGGATTTGAATATGTTAATTTAAAAAAATTACTTCGCTTTTTTCTCGTAACGTTTGTTGAATTTATCAATACGACCTGCAGTATCAACCAATACGTTTTTACCGGTATAAAATGGATGCGAGGTATTAGAAATCTCCAATTTAATAACTGGATATTCTTGTCCGTCGGCTTCCCAAACAATTTTTTCGGTACTATGAGCTGTAGAACGACATAAGAATGTTGTTCCATTACTCATGTCTTTAAAAACAACGGGTCTGTAAGTTTTTGGATGGATGTCTTGTTTCATTTTATAATGTTTTATGCACGGATTTTGCCGGGCTTGTTAATTTAGAGGGGCGAAGTTAATATAATTTCGGTAAAATTTGAACTTTTTCAGGATTATTCTTGAGTTTAGCTCTTCATATTTACAAATTGCAGGGCCAGGCCTAGATCCCAGGTCTTGCTTAACGCAATAATCTCCTGAAGATCATCAATTTTCTTTCCTGAGATTCTTATAATATCGTCCATTATTGCCGCCTGAACTTTATTGCCGCTGTCTTTGATCAACTTTACTATTTTCTTTGCATCCTCCTGTTTTATCCCATTTCTTACAGGCACTTCTTTTTTGGTAACTTTTCCGCTTACGAAGGCTTCTTTACTTAAATCATAAATTTCTGCAGCCAGCCCTTGTTTGATGCTTCTGCTGATGAGCACATCTACAATTTGGTTGATTTTCATTTCGCTGTCTGATTCAAGGCTAAGTTTGAATTCTTTTTTATTAAGATCAATAACCACATGAGTTCCTTTGAAATCAAAACGATTGGTAATTTCTTTACTTACTACGTTTACTGCGTTATCTAAGGTTTGCAAATCAACTTTGCTTACCATGTCAAATGAAGGCATATTTTTTAATTTATGGTGAAGTTATGATTTAGATTAATTATTCTATTTCAACTTTTTTAATTGTTTTTTTTGCAATCAGAATCAATAGTAATCCGGAAGCAATTAATAACAGGGCTATTATTTCAGCCTGTGTTAATTTTAAACTGCCATAAGATCTGTTTACACGCATCATTTCAATTAAGAATCTTTCAATGCCATTTAAACTCAGGTAAAGGCCAAACATAATGTAAGGTGTTTTTATCCTATTGCGGTTAAACCACATAATAAAAAATAAAAGGGTGCAAATCAAAGTTTCGTAAAGTGGTGTAGGGAAAACCGGAGAAGGCAAAACTCTATTGTGTTCATCAGTGATTTCGGGCATTAAAATTCCATCTTTATTTACATTCTGAGGATAACTATAGGCGAAAAGCCATACTGGTAAAAAAGAGGGTGCTTTAATCGAATAATGAGGCACACTTGAAAGGTTGGGATAAGTTCTGTCTGTTACATAAATTCTTCTTGAATCTTCATTTTCCCAAACTTCTCCCTTTAGAAAATAAGTAGAATCGGTGTTCAGCATTTTTTGGAAATCGTCTTTATTGGCCAAAACTACTTTTCCTGAATTATCGCTGATATAAGCACTATTGTAAATGCCCCAGTCTCCGTCGCCCGATACCTGACATCCAATTCTGCCAATGGCGTAAGCAATCATTAATGCAGGAGCTGCCGCATCAACTAAATGTTTTAATTTAATTGATTTACTAACTGCGTACCAGCAAATTGCGATAGATGCCAATATTAATCCTCCATAAAAAGTTAACCCACTTTGAGATAATAATCTTTCTATAGGGTTTGCCCAGAATTCATCCCAATGTTCTAAATTATCAAAAAGTTTGGCGCCCAGAATTCCAAAAACCAAACCCATGATAACGATATCTCCTACTCTGTCATGTGGCCATATTCTAACTACTCTTCTTTCGGGTTCTTTGAGTTTCAATTTGTTTTTATCCCACCATTTTAAACCGGCCATCAGCAAAGCGACAATTATTCCTCCAGCTAAATTCCCTTGGTTTGAAAAAATATATTCTTGTGGCGAAACCATGTCAGGCTTAGAAAAGAATAATCCCAGAAATTTATACCCAAAAGCAAAACCCAATATTGCATTTGTTATCAAATCAAAGATTGTAGCCGGTTTTCCAACAGTAATCATTTCTTCTCTTGGCAATAATAATCCTTGCTTTTCTTTTCTTCTTAATTCTACTGTTAAGATCCAGGCGGCTACAACAAAACTTATTGCTACCATTAAGCCAAAAGTATTAAGAAAGCTCAATGGCTTCCACTCTACTCCAAACCAGTCTTTAAAAACATAATAAAGGTTGGGATACATATTGGCTTTGTTATTTTATGTGAGATAATGTAAACTTGATAATTGATACTAGATGCTAGTTACAATAGTGTTCGAAAGCGCCCATTAAATTATCGGCTATCATTTGAGCACTTCTGCCTTCGATGTTATGTCTTTCTATCATGTGCACCAGCTGTCCATCTTTGAACAATGCAATTGCAGGTGACGAAGGAGGATAAGGCAGTAAATGTTCTCTGATTTTCTTTACAGCATCTACATCAAAACCTGCAAAGCTAGTTGTAATAAAATCAGGCTTACGTGAGGCGTTATTTACAGCCATCAATACCCCTGGTCTTGCGGTACCTGCACTGCAGCCGCAAACAGAATTTATCATAACCAATGCGGTACCTGATTGTGTCATTAAATGTTCAACATCAGAAGGACTTAATAATTCCTGAAATCCATTTTCAGTAAGTTCTTCTTTCATCGGGATTACAATTTCTGCTGGATACATATTTTTTTAAGTTTAAGGGTTTTATATTTATTGTTTATTATTTGGTGTTTGACAGGTTTTAATTTTTAAATCATCAAGTTAAAGATCAGTAGCCGAGAATCTTTAGCATACTCTGTGCAGTTTGTTCTTTAGCGTAAACCCAATCCACTAATTTCCCATTTTTATCATGTCCAATGATTATGTGTTTAGGAGATGGAATCATACAATGTTTGATGCCACCATAGCCACTTATTTGATCCTGATATGCACCGGTATGAAAGAAACCTACAAACAAGGGCTCTCCATCACTGAGCTTTGGTAAAAATACTTCATTGATATGTTCTTCTGAATCATAATAATCATGACTGTCGCAGGTTATTCCGCCCAGCACAACTCTTTGGTATTCATTATCCCATTTGTTTATGGGAAGCATTAAAAATTTCTCGCCAATTCCCCAGGTGTCTGGCAAAGTTGTTATGAAAGAAGAATCAATCATGTACCAGGTTTCTCGGTCATTTTGCATTTTCTGACCAATCACGCTATAAATATGAGCCATACTTTCACCAACTGTATAACTTCCAAATTCGGTAAAAATATTGGGCATTGGAACCTTGTTTCTGGTACAGGCTGTTTTAATGTTGCGTACAATCTCATTTATCATAAATTGATAATTGTATTCAAAGCCCAATGAGTGTTTTATTGGAAAACCTCCGCCAATATTTATAGAATCTAATTCGGGACATATTTTTTTCAATTGACAATAGAGATTGATAACTTTATTTAATTCACTCCAGTAATAGATATCATCCTTGATGCCTTTGTTCAAAAAGATATGAAGCATTTTCAATTGAAATCTATGCTCATTGCCTTCTATTTTATCTACATAAAATTCCAGAATATCCTTGGCTCTGATTCCTAATCTTGAAGTATAAAAAGGGAAATTAGGCTCTTCTTCGGCAGCTACACGTATTCCGAGATTGAAGGGCACTTTAACTGATTTTATGTATGCCTTGAGTTCCTCTGTATTATCAAGAATAGGGATTACATTTTTAAACCCGCCATTTAGTAAGCCGGCAATTCTTTGCGTGTAAGGCTTTTGTTTATAGCCATTACAAATAATAAAAATGTCTTTGTTTATTTTCTTCTTTTCGTAAAGCTTTTTTATGATATCAATATCGTAAGCATAAGATGTTTCCAGATGAATTTCGTTCTTTAATGCTTCCTCTACAACAAAAGAAAAATGGGAGCTTTTGGTACAATAACAGTAATTGTATTTTCCCGTGTATTTATGTTTTTTAAAAGCAGCAGCAAACATAGATTTTGCTTTCTGAATTTGTTTTCCAATTTTAGGAAGGTAACTGAGTTTTAAAGGGGTACCATATTTATCAATCAGCGCTTTTATATCCTGTCCATTGTATTGCAGATATTGGTTTACCAGTTTAAAATCTTCCTGTGGGAAATTGAAAGTCTGTTTAACCAGATCACTGTACGTATTGTTCATTCCATCCTGATTCATTCCGGGAATTATAATTTAATAATAAATGACCGCAAAGATATTGCATATAAAAATAAAATCCGGATACTTTATGGTACCCGGATTTCGAATTTGAAAATATTTGAGGATTACTTTACCGATTCTACAAGTTTTTTGAAAGACTCTGGCTCGTTCATCGCTAAATCAGCGAGAACTTTACGGTTTAGGTCGATATTTTTTTCTGCTAATCTGTTTATGAAAACACTGTAAGTCATTCCTTCTTCTCTTACAGCTGCGTTGATACGGGCAATCCATAAGGTGCGGTATTCACGCTTTTTTAGTTTACGTCCAACATAACTGTACGTTAACCCTTTCTCCATTACGTTTTTAGCAACGGTATATACATTTTTTCTTTTGCCGTAATATCCTTTAGCGGCTTTTAAAATTCTTTTGCGGCGAGCTCTGCTGGCTACTGCATTTACTGAACGTGGCATATCTTAATGATTTTTAAAGTTAATGATTGATAATAAATTGGGATGATTGATTTTATTTCATACCCAATAAACGCTTAACAAAATGCAAATTAGCATCGGCTACAGTACCATCCATACGCATGTTACGCTTGCGTTTAGTAGATTTTTTAGTAAGGATGTGACGTTTGAAAGCCTTTTGGAAAGTGATTTTACCTGATCCGGTAACTTTAAAGCGCTTTTTTGCGCTGCTGTTGGTTTTAACCTTTGGCATTGTATAACTTGTTTATTTAGTTACTCCCTGCTGGCGTTCCGAACGGACGGAAACTTATGGAGCCTTGTGGGAAATGACAGAAAAGATTTCTCTTTTCGGGCTGCAAAGGTAATTTAAAAAATGTGAATTTCACTTATTTTAGTCAAAAAAATACCAAAACTCCCCAAAAAACATGATTTGATGAATCATTTTATTTCTTAAAAGGTGTTTTAAAAGCAAATGTTCTTATTATTTTTCTAAAAATGATCCTTGTTTTAAAATAAATTCTAAATATTACTGATTCTTGTGGCTATCATTTCTCTTTATTAAATATAAAAAATATATTTACACAAGTGATTGATTTTTTTTAATAAGAATTTTAATGACTTAAAAATCTATACCAACCAAAACTACTTTTCTCCAGATGCCTTCATTTCCCGGGTTTTTATTAAAAAAGGATTATCCCCAAAAAGAGCAAGTTGTTTTATTTGCCCATTCCCTGTTTGATTTTTTGTTTCCTGTAATTGAAAAAGATACAGATTTTGAACATCATCAGTTAATAGGACTTAGGAAAATTACAGAACAATTAAATGCAATGCTTTCTTCTGATTCAATCCGGGATGCAATTAATATCAATTCCGTAATTGATGATTTTTTAAACGCCCTTCCGGCAATCAAGGAAATGCTTTTAAAAGACGCCCATTTTATTTTGGAATTTGATCCGGCAGCAGATTCAGTAGAAGAAATAATTCTCAGTTATCCTGGTTTTTATGTGATTGTGATGCATCGGTTGGCTCATATATTATACCAAAATAAAGTTCCGGTAATTCCAAGAATGATATCAGAATTATCACACAGCAAAACCGGAATTGATATAAATCCGGGTGCAAAAATTGGATGCCCATTTTTTATTGATCATGGAACAGGAATTGTAATTGGAGAAACTTCGGTGATTGGCAATGCAGTAAAAATATATCAGGGTGTGACGCTTGGTGCTATCGTTGTAAAAAAAGAAGAAGCTACTATTAAACGACATCCGACCATTGAAGATAATGTAGTGTTGTATTCAGGAAGTACAATTTTAGGGGGAAATACCGTTATTGGCAAAGACAGTATTATTGGCGGCAACACCTGGATTACAGAATCTGTTCAATCCAATAGTGTGGTTTTTCATAAAAATCAAACATCAATTGTAGATCGAAACAATAAAAACGAACCTATAAATTTTATTATTTAATCTGTATAAAAAAACAAAAATCATGAAGGCAAAAAACATTCTTGAAACTATTGGCAACACACCACATGTAAGAATCAATAAATTATTCCCGGCATCCATAGAAGTATGGACAAAACTTGAAAGAGCAAATCCTGGAGGAAGTATAAAAGACCGTATCGCACTTTCAATGATTGAAGCCGCAGAGAAAAGTGGCGTATTAAAACCAAACAGTATTATCATAGAACCTACTTCAGGTAACACAGGTGTTGGATTGGCAATGGTTGCTGCTGTAAAAGGCTACAAACTTATTTTGGTCATGCCCGAAAGCATGAGCATTGAACGCAGAAGATTGATGAGTGTTTATGGGGCAAGTTTCGAACTAACGCCAAGGGAGAAAGGCATGAAGGGCGCCATTGAAAAAGCAAAAGAACTGGTGGCTGCAGAACCTTTGGCCTGGATGCCTCAACAGTTTGAAAATTTGGCTAATCCGGATATTCATATAAGAACAACAGCTGAAGAAATCATAGCTGATTTTCCGGAAGGATTAGATTTTTTGATTACAGGAGTAGGAACTGGAGGACATATTACTGGAGTTGGAAAAATGCTGAAAAAACATTTCCCTTCAATTAAAATATTTGCTGTTGAACCAGAATTGTCGCCAGTAATCAGTGGCGGAAGCCCCGGGCCTCATCCATTGCAGGGAATTGGCGCCGGTTTTATTCCAGACAATCTGGATGTATCTATTCTTGATGGGGTAATTACGGTATCAAAAGATGAAGCCTTTGAATTTACAAGAAGAGCCGCAAAAGAAGAAGCCATTTTTCAAGGGGTTTCAAGTGGCGCCACAATGGCTGCTGTTTCAAAGAAATTAAATGAGATCCCTGAAGGCAGTAGAGTACTGATTTTTAATTATGATACGGGAGAACGTTATTTATCGGTAGAAGGACTTTTTGAATAAAAAGAAAAAAGATTTTAATTCATAAACAGACGATACATTAGTA
>CANFGZ010000029.1 GCA_947446585.1 Chitinophagaceae bacterium
ATAAGGCCCAAATTTTCATCAGCGGACATTCTCACATTTTAAAAATCATGTACGATGATAAATTGAAATGCTTGCATTTAAACCCAGGTGCAGCCGGCAAACAAGGCTGGCATAAAGTAAGAACGATAATTAGATTTGTAATTGATGGAGAAGATATCAGAGATTGTGAAGTAGTGGAATTGGGGTGAGGATGGATGCTGTGGATGCTAGATACTAGATAGGCTGGATTGGTTTTAAATGTTTAATGCTTGACTGCCGGTAGGCAGGAGTTCAATAGGTCCAAAAAGTTTCTTCTCAACAACAAACAATAAACAATAAACGCCAAACAATAAACGCCAAACAATAAACGCTAAACGCCAAACACCAAACGCTAAACAACAAACACCAAACACCAAACAATAAACAACAAACACCAAACAACAAACACCAAACACCAAAACCGCGAATCGTTACTCTACCCAATCGGCTATAAAAATATTGGTATCTCTTGTTCCACCATTGTTTCTGTTGCTACAAAAAACAAATTTCTTTCCATCGGGGCTGAACATTGGAAAAGCATCAAAGCCTTTATCTCGTGATATTTTTTCGATACCGCTTCCATCCAAATTTATCAGATACATGTTAAAAGGAAACCCTCTTTTATATTCGTGGTTACTACAGAAAATTATTTTCTTTCCATCGGGTGTAAAATTGGGAGCCCAGTTTGCCTGCGGAAGATCAGTGATTTGTTTTGCATCAGTGCCATCCGCATTGGCTGTCCAAACTTGCATATTTGTTGGTGCCACTAAATCCAAAGCCAAAAAGGATTTATACTCTGCAATCTCTGTTTCTGTTTTTGGGCGCGATGCTCTCCAAATAATTTTTTTTCCATCAGGACTAAACCATGCGCCACCATCATAGCCTAAAGTATTGGTTATTCTTTTAACATGCTTGCCATTGAGGTCCATCGTATAAATATCCAGATCTCCATCACGTACAGAAGTAAATACCATTTTATCTCCCTTTGGTGAAATCGTTGCCTCTGCATCGTACCCGTTAGTATTTGTTAACTGCTTTAAAATCTTGCCGGAAGTATCTGAAAGAAAAATATCAAAATCTTTATAAATTGGCCATAAATATTTATTGCCGTATTTACTTCTGTCGGGCAGAGGTGGGCATTCTTTGCTTCCTAAATGAGTTGATCCATATAATATTTGTTTCCCATCCGGATAAAAATAAGCACAAGTTGTTCTACCTGTTCCTGTACTGACTATTTTAGGTTCAAATTTTTCATCAGGAGAAACGGGTAATTTTCCCATCCAAATTTGATCGCACATAATGCCTTCTTTTGGATTTGTTTTTTGAAAAATGAGATATTTACCATCAAAACTAAAATAGGCTTCTGCATTATCTCCGCCAAAAGTCAATTGTCTGACGTTAGCAAAATGTGTTTCACCGGGAAAATGAATAGTATCATTAACTACCTGGCCAAATGAGATCATTGTAATGAAGAAAAATATAAATGAGCATTGAAATTTCATTTCGATTTAATTTTATATTGCAAAGATATAAGAGAGGCATCAATTATATTGTCAGAACTTTGTACCATTTAAAAACAAGAGTACTTAATTTTACTAAATGAATTTCAGGACAATAATTATAACCATACTTCCAGTCTTTTTTATTTATTCCTGCCAGGTTAACAATAAAAAAGTTAATGAACAATCGCCCGAATCTTACTGGAAAGAGCAAATCAATCTTTATCCTGATTCTTTTTTACTCAAAGAAAATCTAATTCAAAATTACCGAGACAGTGGAAATGTTTTAAAGGCGATTCAAACAACTACATTATTTTTAAACACCGACACCAACAACGCTAAACTCTGGCATATAAAAGGAGTGCTCGATTTCGAAAATGATGATACGCTGCAATCCTCAGTTTCTTTCCGGAAAGCTTATTTAATAAATCCCAATGCCATTGATGCTATTTATCTGGCAAGAATCCTCGCTTACAATAAAAACGCATCGTGTTTGGATGTCTGCAAAGAGATGATTAAAAAGTTTGGAAATAATTATAAGAAAGATTTCTATCTCATTAAAGGCATTTATTTTTCTGCAATAAAAGAATACGATACCGCATTAAATTTATTTGATTCTAGCATTCAGGAAAGTTATACCTATATGGATGCTTATATTCAAAAGGCTACAACGTTAATGAGTACAAATAAATATATCGACGCAATCACTGTTTTATCAAAAGCCACAACCGTTCAAAATAATTTTGATGACGGCTATTTTTATCTGGGAAAATGTTATGAAAAAATAAATGACAGCTTAGCGGCAATTGAAGCTTATAAAAAAACCATTCTTATTAATCGAGATTACACAGAAGCTAAAGAAGCACTTTCCAGACTGGAAAAATAATGCTTAAGGAAAATTATAAAATATGTCGGTGTTGATTAGAACAAATTGTCCATTATTAATTTGCCTTATCTTAAAATAAACAAATCATTATCTTGCATTAAAATTATCCTCATGGCTATTATCGCGCCTTCGTTATTGTCTGCCGATTTTTTACATCTCGGTAAAGATTGTGAAATGCTCAACAAGAGTAAAGCCGATTGGTATCATTTGGATATCATGGATGGGAGTTTTGTACCTAACATCAGTTTTGGTCCAATGATTGTAGAATTTATTTCTAAAGCAACTAAAAAATACTGTGATGTTCATTTAATGATTGATCATCCTGAAAAATATACAGAAGCTTTTAAAAAAGCCGGAGCCAATAATTTAACCGTTCACTTTGAAGCCTGTAATCATCTGCACAGAAATATTCAGCAAATCAAATCTTTGGACATGCAGGCAGGTGTTGCTATAAACCCTCACACTCCTGTTGATTTGTTAAAAGATATTTTAAAAGATATTGATCTGGTTTGTTTGATGAGTGTAAACCCCGGTTTTGGTGGCCAAACTTTTATTCCACACACCATCAATAAAATAAAGCAACTTAAAGAAATGATTAATGAACAGTTACTCGATGTAAAAATCGAAATTGATGGTGGCGTTACTCTTGAAAATGCAAAACTTATTATTGAAGCCGGTGCCGATGTTCTTGTAGCTGGAAATACTGTATTTAAATCCGAAAACCCAATGACCACAATAGCGCTTTTAAAATCTCTTTAATTAATCTGAAAACTATTTCATTAATGAGATTATTCTTTTCATTCCTGTTGGTTCTTATTGTACAATTTGTTTTTGCACAAAATAACAACGCAACAATTACAGGCCGTATAGGTGATGAAAATAATAGCCCATTAAATCAAGTTAGCATAATAATTTTAGGCAAAGAAAAAGGCATAGCTTCTGATGAATCTGGTTTTTTTACTATAAAGGTTTCTGCTGAAAAAGCCATTGCGATTACCTTCTCTCATACTGGTTTTAAATCAGTTCAGAAAAATTTCTTTCTGAGCAAAGGAGAAACTGAACAAGTAAATATAACCATGACAAGAGTTTCGGGAACGATGGATTCTATAATTGTTTTGGATGAAAGAGAAAGAAAAGAAAATAGCCTAATTAAAATAAATCCCAAAAATGCCCTCTTATTACCCAGCACTACCGGCGGCGTAGAATCGTTAATTAAAACCCTTGTTGGAAGTAATAATGAGCTTAGCTCTCAATACAATGTCAGGGGCGGAAATTATGATGAGAACATGGTTTACATTAATGATTTTGAAATCTTCCGGCCTTATCTGGTGAGTAATGGCCAACAGGAAGGATTGAGTTTTATAAATCCTGAGATGGTTAAAAATATAAATTTTTATACCGGTGGATTTCAGGCGAAATATGGTGATAAAATGAGCAGTGTACTGGATATTCAATACAAAAAGCCGGTACAATTTAGTGGAAGCGCTTACGTGAGTTTCCTGGAACAGGGGTTGTTTCTTTCGGGGAACATAAAAAAAGGAAAATCAACCTATGTTATTGGAGCAAGAAATAAAAGCAATAAAAATGTATTAAGCAATCAGCCAACAGTAGGCGCTTATATTCCTTCTGCATCAGACCTTCAATCTTTGTTTACATATAAGTTTTCTAGTCGATTGCAATTTGAATTGCTATGTATTTTTTCTTCATCAAGATTTACTTATTACCCTGAATCAGTAAAAAAAACGTCTTCGGTTTTTTCTCCGCTTTTTACTGCTAATCTCGGTCTGGATATTTATTTCGAAGGTCAGGAGAAGGATAATTACCGTACAAATTTGATTGGAGCTACTATTACACAAACACCCAATAAAAAATTAAAATTAAAATGGCTTTTCAATAGATTCAAAGATGTTGAAAATGAAAACTTTGATATCGCAGGAGCTTATTTATTTGGTGACAGAGATTTCGACAATACCAGCAGCACTTTCGGGCAAATCATCAATCCTTTGGGCGCAGGTGTATATCAGCAATACGCAAGAAATCAATTAAACATAGAAATCTGGAATGCAGGCCACAGAGGCAGTTATGAAACCGGTAAACATTTTTTTCAGTGGGGAACCAACATAGAACAGACAAAAATAAAAGACCGCATTAGTCAATTTGAATATCAGGATTCTGCAGGATATTCTTTGCCTTATCAGTCAGGTTCAATGTCATTGTACAATGCAACACACTCCCAAACAGCATTAAACATTCAGAAGTACAGTGGATTTATTCAGGATAATTTACATTGGACAAAAACCAAAGGAGACTTAACACTTCAAATAGGAACGAGATTTAATTATAATAATTTGAACAGAGAATTGTTAATCAGCCCTCGTATTCAGACAAGCTGGAAACCCATTTGGAAAAAAGATGTTGTATTCAGGATGGCTGCGGGAATATATGATCAACCTCCTTTTTACAGAGAGTTCAGAAAGTATGATGGCACATTGAATACAGCAATTAAAGCACAAAAAAGTTTTCAGTTTATAGGCGGAATGGATTATCAATTCAAAGGAAGTGCTCGCCCTTTTAGAATGAGCACAGAAGCATATTATAAATCTATGAGTGAAGTAATCCCTTACGACATCGATAATGTAAAAATAAAATACCTGGGCTACAACAATGCAAGGGCTTATGCCACCGGAATCGAATTCCGATTATTTAGTGAATTGGTAAAAGATGCTGAAAGCTGGTTTAGCCTGGGCTTTATGCGTACAAGAGAAAATCTTAATAATGATTATTATTATGATTATTTAAATGCGGCCGGAGAAATAATTAATCCTAATTCGGCTGATCAAGGAATAGCCGACAGTATAAAAAATAATATTGGATACTTACGCAGGCCATCAGACAGACTTATCACTGCTGGATTATTTCTTCAGGATTATCTGGCAACCAACAAGAATTTTAAAGTGCATTTGAATGTATTATATGGAAGCAACATGCCTTACAATATTCCCAACAGCACCAAATACAGAAATGGTTTAATTCTGGATCCCTATATCAGAGTGGATATTGGATTCAGTGCATTACTGCTCGGCGAAGAAACGATCAGGAGAAGTCACCAGCCTTTCAGAGGAATAAAAAATGCATGGTTAAGTTTTGAAGTTTTCAATCTCATCAATAAACAAAATACCATCTCTTATCAATTGATAAAAGATTTCTCGAATAATACTTATGCTATTCCCAATACACTAACTCCAAGATTATTGAATTTGAAACTCATTACTCGATTTTAGATAAATGAAAATCTCTATTGTACTCACTGCAACATTTTAAAAAACAAATTTCATTTCAATAAAACATTTAAGGTTATCTCAATATTAATTCTATTTTATTAAAATTCTTTTCCACTCTTATTTAACAAATGTTAGTAATTAAATTGTTGACATTTCAAATGCAAAAGATTAAATTTGGTAAGACGATCCGATAAAACTATTTAATCACCAAATCTGCTTCTTGGATAAAACATAGAAGTAGTTAAAACCGAAAACTTTGACAGAAACCATCATTAATCTCGACACCGTTAACCCCATTGAATTCTTTGGCGTAAACAACGGAAAATTAGACATCCTAAAAAGAAAATTCCCATTACTAAAAATTTTAAGCCGGGGCACACAAATTAAACTAAGTGGCGCTCCAGAACAAATTGAAACTGCAAAAGAAAAAATCGCTTTGCTGATTCAGTACATGGAAAGAAATGGCCACATGAGTGAAAATTATCTTGAACAAATCTTAGGTGGTGATGATGAAAAAGCAATTGACAATTTTATTGAAAGAAATCCAAATGATGTACTTGTATTTGGTCCAAATGGTAAAACCGTTAGAGCCAGAACACAGAATCAAAAAATTATGGTTCAGGCATGCGATAAAAATGATATCGTTTTTGCGATAGGTCCCGCAGGAACAGGGAAAACCTATACTGCTGTAGCATTGGCAGTTCGCGCTCTTAAAAATAAATTAGTAAAGAAAATTATTCTTACCCGTCCTGCAGTTGAAGCAGGTGAATCACTAGGTTTCCTTCCCGGAGATTTAAAAGAAAAAATAGATCCTTACCTGAGACCTTTATATGATGCGTTGGATGATATGATACCTGCAGACAAACTGAGTTATTACATGCAAACAAGAACAATTGAAATTGCTCCACTTGCTTATATGCGTGGGCGAACTCTTGATAATGCGTTTATCATTTTGGATGAAGCTCAAAATACAAATGATCTTCAAATTAAAATGTTTCTAACTCGTATCGGACCCAATGCGAAAGCTATTATTACCGGAGATCCAACTCAGATAGATTTACCCAAAAATCAGCAAAGCGGTTTATTTAAGGCTACAAGAGTGTTGAAGCACATTGATGGAATATCTTACATTGAACTTGATGAAGAAGATGTAGTAAGACACAGATTGGTTAAATCCATCATCAAAGCTTACAATAAAGATGACGAAAGAATCATGAAAGAAAAAGAGCAGGATAAGAAATAGTAAAAACATCAATGAATATATTTTGCTTAAAAAAACACAGATGGCTTTATTGCTGTCTGTGTTTTTTTATGTTTAGTTGTCAGGAAAATGCCACAAAAAATATTTCTTTTGAAAAACGAAAATTCGAACGAGCTCATCTATCTATTTTATCTGCAATTAAATATATTAAAACCGGTGACATCATCACCAGAACTGGAAACGATTTTACCAGTGAAAGTTTGCGTTCTCTTAATCAAAGAAATAAAACGTACTCTCATTGTGGAATTGCGAGTATTGAAAATGACTCTATTTTTATATACCATTCAATTGGTGGCGACTGGAACCCTGATCAAAAACTTAAAAGAGAACTATTTGCACAGTTTTCCAATCCTTATGAGAACAGGGGCTTTGGAATTTTCAGATATCAGCTGGACAGTATCACTAAATTGAATCTGATGGATACCGTACATTTTTTTTATACGGAAATGATCACTTTTGATATGGACTTTGATCTTAAAACAGACCGTAAAATGTATTGTGCCGAATTTGCAGGAAAATGTCTGGAAAAAGCTTCTGATAAAAAAATAAAAATCCCACATAGTTTCCTGAAAAAATTTGAATTTATTGGTGTTGATGATATCATTATGCATCCCAATTGCGAAAAAATAATGGAGATTGTTTATAAATAATTTACTTTTATAAAAACTTAAAAAACGCATTCATGAAATGCCCAAATGAAAAAGCCTCTTTCCAACCGAAGATAGCTTGCTTGGAAACCTCAGGGAGTATTCAAGGGCATAACATGTGACAATTAAAAAACAAAAAATATTAACACATGAAAAATTTCTTATTCCCCATTTTAGTTTTGATGACCTTGTTACATACTGGCTGCAAAAATAATTCTGAAGATCCCAAATCTGTTCTTTCTCAATTCTTTGATGCTATGGCAAAAAAAGATATTCTTGCTGCAAGATCTCTGGCCACAGAAGAAAGCAAGTCGATGCTTGATATGATGGAAATGCAATTGAAATTAGACAGTAGTTCAAATAACACTAATAAATATGATAAATCACAAATGGAATTTGGTGAGCCTAAAATAGAAGGTGATAAAGCCACCGTTTTGGTTAAGCCATTAAATGGTGGAGAATCATTGAACTTTTCACTAAAAAAAGAAAAAGGACACTGGAAAGTTGCCTTTGATAAAAGCTCTATGATTAATATGGGTATGGAAAAAATGAAGGAAAAAGGAATTAACGCTATGGACTCAATTGGAAAAGATGTTGATGGCATTAAAAATATGAGCCTCGATTCAATGAAAAAAGGATTGAATGGGACATTGAAAAAATTAGACTCCATCAAACAGCTCTTAAAAAAAGAAGAAATCAAATAAAACCATCAAGCACCTTAAGGGTGCTTTTTTAATGGCATTAATGAAAGATGTTTACCTTTATCATCAATTAAATTTTTATGAAAAAGATTATTTATTTTCTTATTGCAATCTCAATATGGAGTTGCCATTCCGATAATAAAAGACCCTCAACGGCTATGGAAACCGGAACAACTTTTATTAAAGCAAGTATGGATGGGGACTTTAAGACTGCAGAAATGTTATTATTGCCGGATGCCGAAAACAATCAACTGTTCAATGCTTACAAACAATATTACAACAGAATGCCTGAGGACAAAAAAAATCATTACCAATCTGCCGCTTATAAAATAAATAATTACAATGATATTAATGATTCCACGGTTATCATAAATTATTCCAATGACTACATGAATAAGCCGATGGAAATTAAAATAATAAAATCCAATAGTATTTGGAGTGTTGATTTTAAATATACTTACACGGGAAATTTACCTATTAATTAATCATGATAAAGAATTTATTCATAGTTGGCATTGGCGGTTTTATAGGAACTGTGCTGAGGTTCACCATTTATCATTTATTAAAAAACGGACATCCTTACATCAATACTTTCCTTATTAATATTGTTGGCAGTTTGGCTATAGGATTAATAATCGGCATTAGCATTAAAGATGTGAATTTTAGTAACCAGTGGAAAACCTTTTTAGCAACGGGGATCTGTGGTGGGTTTACCACATTTTCGGCATTTAGTATGGAAAATGTAAAACTGATTCATGAAGGAAAGTACTGGATATTTTTATTCTATGTACTTGGAAGTGTATTACTGGGAACCTTAGCCGCTTTTATTGGATTCAGAATTACGTCATAAAAACATTCAATTTGCAATGGTTAACATAAAAAAAAATAAAATGGATATCAACACGATCATTATACTGATGATTATCGGTTTGTTTACGGGTGCACTTGGAGGAATGGTTGGCATTGGCGGCGGAGTCGTACTCGTTCCCGCTTTGATCTATTTTCTGGGATTCAGCCAGTTAAATGCGCAGGGAACATCCCTGGCGTTAATTATGTTTCCGGTAGGTATTTTTGCTGTAGTTAATTATTACAAACAAGGACATATCGACTTTAATGTTGTGCTTTATATTGCCATTGGGTTTATCATTGGCAGTTTTTTGGGAAGTAAATTTGCGATGAGTTTGCCCAAAGAAACAATCAGAAAAATATTCGCCCTTCTAATGATTGTGATTGCTATAAAAATGCTGTTTTTTGAAAATAAAAAATCGGTTGCGAATAACAGAAAAGTTGCTACCATGGAATCAGAAAATCCAGCTAATCAACCGTATTCATAAATATCATTTTTTACAAGCCATTGCTTATTTTGCATATGGAAAAATGAGCCTAATACATCTTACTGAAAAATTTTTCTCTGATGCAAAATATTCATGATAAAAAAACGGATCAGGAAATCCTTGACCTTTTCTATCAGGATAAAAATAATGAGTGGCTGGGAATTTTATTAAGCCGTTATACCCTTCTATTATTCGGCCTTTGCATGAAATATCTCAAAAATCAGGAAGATGCAAAAGACGCTGTTCAGCAAATATTCATCAAGGTTATCAGCGAACTTTCAAAATATCAGGTAACTTATTTCAAAAGCTGGTTATACATGGTTGGTAAAAATTATTGCCTGATGCAATTGCGTCAAAAAAAACATTTAAGTATTGAACTCAATGAAACAATTTATATTTCTGAAGAAAATGAACTGGATATAAATGCGCTGATAAAAAAAGAAACACAATTAAATACCCTAGAAAACGCCATTTTACTTTTAAATAATGAACAAAAACTTTGTATAACTTTATTTTACCTTAAAAAAAACAGCTACTTAGAAATCACAGAAAAAACAGGATTAACGATGTTGCAGGTAAAAAGCTTTATTCAAAATGGAAAAAGAAATTTAAAATTACTGATAGAAAAGCAGGAAGAGAATGACCGATAAAAATAAAGACATATCATCACAGAAATCAAATATCGATCAGCATAAACTGATGCAGTATATCAATGATTCGATGAGTCATGAAAATAGAAATGATATAGAAAGAGAAATGGAAGATGACCCTTTTGTAAATGATGCCATAGATGGATTACAGGAAGTAAATAAAGATCAATTGCCCATTTTAATCAATGAAATCAATCTCCATCTTTTTAAAGAAGTTAGTAAAAAGAAAAAAAGAAAACGCAAATCAACTATAGCCAATCAGAACCTTACCTATATTGCAGTTATATTAATTTTACTGTTGCTGATTATTACTTACCTGATCTTTTCTAGAATGAAATGATGAATTATTTCTTTCTGAAAAATAACCTAATAGGCACCCCGCTAAAATTAAAGTTTTCTCTTAATTTATTTTCAAGATAATTTTGATAAGGCAGTTTTACATCATCCGGGTAATTGCAGAAAAAAGCAAAACTTGGTGTATGCGTTGGAAGCTGTGTAACATATTTTATCTTAACCGCATTGCCCCTTACCACCGGAGGATGATATTGTTCAACAGCCTTTAGCATAATTTCATTTAACTGAGATGTGGTTACTTTTCTTTTTTTATTTTCAAACACATCAATAGCAGACTCAATACTTTTAAAAATTCTTTGCTTTTCAGTAACAGAGATGAAAATAATTGGCACATCATTAAATGGAGCCAGTCTTATTTTTAAATCTTTTTCATAATCTCGGGCAGAATTAGTTTCTTTTTCGATAAGATCCCACTTATTAACTAACACTACAATGCCCTTCCCTTTTTTAACCGCCATTGAATAAATGGCAATATCCTGCGCTGTAATTCCTTTTCCGGCATCCAGCAGTAATAAACAAACATCGGCCTCGTCCATAGCTTTGATGGCTCTGATCACAGAGAAAAATTCAAGATCTTCATGAACTTTCGCTTTCTTTCTTATACCTGCTGTGTCAATGAGTATAAACTCTTTATTGAATAAATTGTAATGCGTATGAATAGTGTCTCTGGTAGTACCGGCAATGTCGCTTACAATGGTTCTTTCCTGACCAATTAATGCATTAAGCAATGAAGATTTACCTACATTGGGCTGACCAATAATGGCAAACTTTGGAATGCTGTCATCAGAAACAATAGCATCTGAATCTGGATCCATTGTAGAAATAACCGCATCGAGCAATTCGCCGGTTCCACTGCCACTTATTGAAGACAAAAAGAAAATATGTTCGAACCCTAAACTATAAAATTCAGTAGCTTCCATCAACCGCTCATGATTATCTACTTTGTTCACTGCCAAATAAACAGGTTTATGACTTTTTCTGAGTAAGTCGGCCATTGACTCATCGAGGTTTGTAATACCTGTTGAAACATCCACCATAAAAACGATAACATTAGCCTCTTGAATGGCAATGTTTACCTGTTTTGCAATTTCAATTTCAAAGATATCCGCGCTCTGAGATACAAAGCCTCCGGTATCTATCAAATTAAAAGACTTACCAGACCACTCGGCTACGCCATACTGACGATCTCTGGTAACTCCGCTAGAATCATCCACAATAGCCTTGCGCTGCTCGAGCAATCTATTAAAAAAAGTACTCTTTCCTACGTTAGGCCTTCCTGTTATGGCAACTGTAAAACTCATTATGTGAAAATTAAAAAGTCAAAATTAAAAAACAAAAAATGATTCAAATGTTTAATAGGTTCAATAGGTTAACCACAAACAACAAAACACTTCCCCCTTTGGGGGATCGAGGGGGCACTAATACCCATACTCCTTCAGAAAAGTCTCATTATCACGCCATTTTGATCTCACCTTCACAAACAGTTCCAAAAATACTTTTGATCCCAGAAAATCTTCAATGTCTTTACGGGCAAGGGTTCCCAGTTTTTTAATCATACTTCCCCCCTCTCCGATAATGATGCCTTTCTGGGTTTCTCGTTGTACTATAATATCTGCAGTGATTTTTATCAACGTGGTCTTTTCTTTGTATTCTCTCACCAGCACGGCACTGTGATAAGGCAGTTCTTCCTGATATAATTCAAATATTTTTTCTCTTATCAATTCACTTACAAAAAACTTTGTGGGCAAATCACTGATATCATCACCCTCAAAAAAAGGAGCGCCTTCAGGAAGAAAATTAAGGATGCTTGAAATCAATTCCTTGATCCCCGTTTGGTGAAGTGCTGATAAAACAACAATCTCTTTGCAATACTTTTTTTTACTGAAAAAGGATTTCAATTCGGTTATGGATAGTTCTTTCTTCTCGGCGTCGGCCTTATTTAAAATAACTATTGCGGGAACTTTCAAATGTAAAGCTTCGAAAATAGCATTTGCCTCTTCTGGATTTTCTTTTGAGTCTACCATTAATAATGCCAAATCCGCATCTTCCAAACTGCTTTTAACTGCCTGCATCATCTTTTCGTGCAGCTTATATTTAGGTTCTATAATACCTGGTGTGTCGGAAAAAATAATCTGATAGTCTTTCTCATTAAGAATAGCTTTAATCCTATGTCGGGTGGTTTGTACTTTATGGGATACGATAGCCATTTTCTCACCCATAATCGCATTAAGCAAAGTGCTTTTTCCGGCATTAGGCTTACCAAATATATTTACAAAACCTGTTTTCATAATAATTGCACAAAGCTACCTTAATTTTCTTATTATGAAATAATTAAAAAAGGCCACTATAGAAGTGGCCTTAAATACTATTAATTATTGTAATTATTGTTTTAGCAAATCGTAGTATCTATCGATAAGGATAGTATCAGTAGTACCGGTGTTTACGGTATAAAAATAATCTCTATTTAAGACCATATTTTGACCACTCAGTCCATATATATATAATCTGGTTGTATCATTCGGTGCTGGTTGACTAGAAATGCCCAAGCAATTTAAAGTTGTTCCATAACCATATCCTGTGTTATTAACTGCTGTAAATGTACCAGTGTATGAAGTTGTAGCAGTAGTTGTTTGCCATTTGTAAGTATTGTCGTTATTAAATAGAAAATATCCTACACTAGTTCTTACATCAGTAGTTCTTGTAGAATCAAGCAAAAGATTACCGTTATTAATAGCTTCATTCCAATTGTAGATAGAGTCACGAATATACTGATAAGCCCATTTGCCAGAATAAGGATATGGAACTGCTATTGTCAAATTGATAGAACAATTCTGACCACCCAATGAAATGGCAAAACTCGCTGTACCTGCTGCAGATGGAGTACCTGCAATGTTATAAGTAGCACTGCCATTTCCATTAGCAAGTGTACCAGCTACAAGAGTTGCAGTCAATCCAGTTACACCTGTTGAGGAAATAGCCGTTCCTGCAGGATAAGTCAAAGCATTACCACCTGTGTATGGAACAGAAGCATTGCCGCTATATGCAACTCCAGGATAAGCAACTGCAGAAAAAGTTGCAGAAGTACAATTAAGTGTCGATACCCCTGGAGTCGTATTAGAAGCCGAAGGAGTAGGATCTTTCTTACAACTAGAAAATATAGTTGCCATAATTAGTGAGCCGAGAATAATTTTTTTCATAAAAAGTTTTTTTGTTTCAAATATTTTTGAATGGCAAATATAAGGAAACAAATGAAATAAAGAAGACCAATTTCCGAATGGTAGAAAAAATATTTCAATCAACTTAAAATCAATCAAATCAGCTACTTATAAGAAAATAAATTCGTTTATAAACAATGTATTTAATCAAGAAAGTATGCTCTAACCCGCATTAAATAACTATTGTCTGGTAAATGTATATTTCAAAGATTCTCCAACTGTTGAATTCAAATCAAATTTGACTTTAAAAACAGTACAGGAAAAGTCAGTTACAACTCCAGGCTTCCCTTCTAAATTTAATGAGGATCCATCAAAACTCCAGTTCCCATTATCTTCATTTGCAGGAGAACAAGCAGATAGTCCCTCAGATTTTATAAAAACATTGTTGACATTAAAACAATAAATATCATCTTTTTCGCAATCCTCTAAAAATGAACAATACTCAAATTCGGGGGATGACGCATCTTGCTTGTATAACATTGAGGTCACTTTATAACTGCCTACAATATTCGCAGTGCACAATGCACATGATGCCGGATCGGGATCATCTTTTTTGCAAGAAGACAATAAAATAATTGTGGATAATGAAAGTGTAAATAATAGTTTCATAGTAGTAATTTTTGTTTCAGTAAAATTATTTCAAAAGCCCCCCTTGTAGTTAAAAAGCAGTATGACAGTCATTACAACAGCAGATGATTTATTTTACTATTTAACAGGGATTTAGACTATTTAACTGAAATAAAAACAGATTGAATTTTTTAGTAGTCAAGAGAGGAACCGAAAATAGATTATTCTGGCAGAATGAGGTTAATGGTACAAATAAAAAAAGACCTGAAAAATCAAGTCTTTTGGTTGCGAAGAGAAGGATCGAACTTCTGACCTTCGGGTTATGAGCCCGACGAGCTACCGCTGCTCTACTTCGCGAAGCAAAAGTAATGGTTTAATATTTTTCAGCCAAATGAAATATTGTTATTTATATTTGCTGTGCAATTGTTCTTTTATTTATTATCAGAATTTCCGGGGTGCTTTCTTTACGAAGGCTGAGATTATACCCGATAACCTGCTCAGGATAATGCCTGCGAAGGGAGCACACTTCAATTATAGAAGTATATCGGTATCATTTTACTCTGGTTTTTCTTTACTTTTTTTTTATGAATTATTTTAAATTACTCACAGTCGCTCTCGTGATATCCAATGCTGTTTTTGCACAATCGTTGCCATTAACTATTGATACTACGTTACTTCAACCCATTGAAATCAATGCAATAAAAGCTGCTGATGGTTTACCTCTGGCAAAAACAAACCTTTATAAAGCGGACATAGAAAAAAATAATACCGGAAGAGATTTGCCATTTATTCTCAACCAAACTCCTTCCGTACAAGTAAATGCAGATGCAGGAAACGGTATTGGATATACCGGAATTCGCATCAGAGGAACAGACGCCACAAGAATAAATATAACCATCAATGGTATTCCTTATAATGATGCAGAAAGCCAGGGCACTTATTTTGTTAACCTCCCCGACATTGCATCTTCCGCAGATGGCATTCAAATTCAAAGGGGCGTAGGAACTTCTACTAATGGAACAGGCGCTTTTGGTGGCACTATAAATATCAATACTAATGATATTGAAACTAAAAAGGTTCTGATCATTAACAATGCAACAGGCTCTTATAATTCCTGGAAAAATACAGTTATGCTTAACAGTGGTATACTTAAAAATCATTTTATCATCAGCGGCAGATTAAGTAATATCTCAAGCGATGGCTACATTGACCGCTCTGGCAGTAAACTGCAATCTTTTTTTTCAAGTGCAGCTTACCTAGATTCTAAACAATCATTACGATTAAATATTTTTTCAGGAAAAGAAAAAACGCATGCCGCTTGGTTTGGTATTAACCAGGCCACATTAGACAGCAACCGCAGATACAACCCGGCTGGAACAGAAAAACCCGGAACACCATACGACAATGAAACTGATAATTATACTCAAACCCATTATCAACTTTTTTATAACAGAAAAATTAATGAGTTTCTGAAATTCAATTTGACTGGATTTCTGACTTTTGGAAAAGGATATTTTGAACAATATAAGGCAGCACAAGAACTCAGCAGTTATGGACTTCCCGACATCATCAATGGAAATGACACCATTAAAACTGTTGATCTGATTAGGCAACTATGGCTTGACAATTCTTTTTATGGCTCTACTTTTTCTATTCAATACAATAAGCTGAAAACAAATTTTACTATTGGCGGAACATTGAATAATTATGATGGGAAACATTTCGGAAAAATTATCAGTACTAATGTTCCTTATGATGCCGCAGTAAATTATATCTGGTATAATGTTCCGGCTAATAAAAAAGAATTTTCTGTTTATGCAAAATGGAACCAGGCTTTAAATAAACACTGGCAAACATTTGTTGATCTTCAAATTAGAAATGTAGTTTATACCATCAATGGTTTTGAACAACATCCAGAACTGATGATTAAGAATAATTATTTTTTCTTCAATCCAAAAATGGGCATTACTTATAACTATAAAAACAATAAGCTTTATTTTTCTTATGCACATGCAGCAAAAGAACCCAACCGAGATGATTTTGAAACAAGTATTAAAGAAACGCCAAAGCCAGAAAAATTACATGATTTTGAATTGGGTTTTGAACAAAATAAAAATAAATACAATTGGAATATCGGCATCTACTATATGCTATACAAAGACCAGCTCGTGCTTACAGGTAAAGTTAATGATGTGTATGCTTATACCCGAACTAATATTGCCAGCAGCTATAGGACCGGAATTGAATTTGATGGAAACAGAA
>CANFGZ010000030.1 GCA_947446585.1 Chitinophagaceae bacterium
CCCCAATCATCCATAAGCGCAACACTTAATTCGGGAGTACGAAGCCACTGGCCCCAGAATGGCGTGTTTTGCATAAGCACAGCGCTTAAGTCGCCATATTGTATTTCGCCATTAAAAGTACTGATTTGGTGAGAGCCTCCAACAACAAGACCTTTACCGGTTAACAAATCACTAGAAGGAAAATTATTATAATAGTTGGTAAGCACATCTTTGCTTGCTTTAAAATGATTTTCATTCAAGCTCTCATCACTTACCGGAATAAACTTGCTTTTATTTCCTGTAGTTCCGCTGCTTTTGGCAAACCATTTCACCGGCGCGTTCCACAATACATTTTCTTCTCCGTCGAGCATCCTTTGAATATAAGGTTGCAAATCTTCATATTCACTGATGGGAACATGAATCTTAAATTCCTTTACTGAAAATAGTTTTGAAAATGAGTGTTGCTTTCCGAAAACAGTATACTGAGCTGATGTAACTAGATCTTGTAATACTTCTCTTTGTGAAACAACAGGATGATTCGTCCAGTTTTTTATACGCCAAAGACGCATCCTTGCTAATTTAGATATTGCGGGGGAAAGCAACTTCATTGACCTAAGATAAAGAATTTTATCTGTATAAAAACTAATGTGTTTTATTACTAAGTTGTAAAATAAAAAATTGTTTTTAGTAATTTTCTTTGGAAGCCTGTTCGTGAAGATAATCTTTGCGCTTAAGTTCAAAATTACGACCGAGATAAAGTCCTCTTACCTGCTCATCACTTGCCAGTTCTTCTGCTGTGCCATGTTTGAATATTTTCCCATCTATTAATAAATATGCTCGATCACAGATGGATAATGTTTCATTTACATTGTGATCGGTAATAAGAATACCTATGTTTTTATACTTTAAACGGGCTATAATCTCCTGAATGTCTTCAACAGCAATAGGATCAACTCCCGCAAAAGGTTCATCTAATAGAATAAATTTTGGATCAACGGCCAGAGCCCGGGCAATTTCGGTCCTTCTTCTTTCGCCCCCACTAAGAGTGTCGCCATTGTTTTTACGAACATGGCTCAATCTAAATTCATTTAGCAGAGACTCAAGCTTTTCTTTTTGTTCTGTTTTAGAAAGCCTGGTCATCTCTAAAACCGCCATAATATTATCTTCAACACTCAGTTTTCTAAAAACGCTGGCTTCCTGAGGTAAATATCCAATACCCAATTTGGCTCTTTTATACATTGGAAGCTTGGTGATGTTGGTATCGTTTAAGAATACCTCACCTTTGTCTGATTTTACCAAACCAACTACTTGATAAAAAGAAGTTGTTTTACCAGCGCCATTAGGGCCAAGCAATCCAACAATTTCTCCTTGGCTAACATCAAATGACACATCATTAACCACAGTTCTGCTACCGTAAGTTTTTACCAAATTTTTAGAATGTATCGTTAAGGCCAATTTATATTTTTTACAAAAATAACTCTTGTTAGCTACTCAATTTCTATTTATTTAATAAAACGGCAATAAAAAATCATATTGCCATGAACAATCTTTGATACTTTTTTTATTTGGGATTATCTTTACTGCTCTTTATAAATTATATTACGAAATTATTGCTATTCTTAAGTACAAATAAGATAAGCGATAAGATAAAAAAAGAATAATGAAAGTTACAGATCACATTAATCAATCCGATAGAACACTAATTTCTTTTGAGATTTTACCGCCATTAAAAGGAAAAGGAATACAATCGCTATATGGCCACCTTGACCCACTGATGGAATTTAACCCTTCGTTTATAAATGTAACGTATCACAGAAGCGAACATAATTTTAAAAAGAGAGCCGATGGAAGTTTTGAAAAGGTTGTAATCAGAAAACGCCCGGGAACAGAATCTATCTGTGCTGCAATTATGAACAAATATAATGTTGATACTGTTCCGCATTTAATCTGTGGTGGTTTTGGAATCGGTGAAACAGAAGATGCTTTAATCAATCTAAATTATCTTGGAATAGATAATGTTTTGGTATTGAGGGGAGATGCCGCAAAAAATGAAACCAGTTTTGAGCCCGAACCAGACGGACACAAATACGCTATTGATCTATTAAGGCAAGTCACTAATTTAAACCAAGGAATATATCTCGAAGAAGATTTAAAAAACACGTCTAAAACTAAATTTTGTATTGGTGTTGCAGGTTATCCCGAAAAACATTTTGAGGCGCCAAATATGGAAAGTGATTTAAAACACCTTAAAGCAAAGGTAGATGCAGGTGCTGATTATATTGTAACTCAAATGTTTTTTGACAATGCAAAATATTTTTCTTTTGTTAATGCCTGCAGAGAGATTGGTATTACAGTTCCTATTATTCCAGGATTAAAACCAATCTATACAAAAAAACAGCTTACTATTTTACCTAAGACATTTAACATAGACTTACCTACACCATTAACCGAAGCGGTGAATGGTTGCAAGAATGACGAAGACGTTGAAAAAATAGGAGAGGAATGGCTGTTGAATCAATCCAAAGAATTAAAAAATGCCGGAGTTCCGATATTGCACTATTATACACTAGGCAGACCTTTTCTGGTGGCCAATGTGGTAAAAAAATTAATGTAAAAAATATTCTTTTACTAACTCTTATCATGCATATAAATAATAAAATACAGAAGGGCATTAATTTAATTATTGTTCTGTATTTTTTATTTATTCCCATACTAACATTTTCACAACCGAAACCAAAATATGATGTAACCGGCGCATGGTCGGGATATGTAAAAACAACAGATAAAAAAATAACGTATGAGGTAGTCATTAGTGATAGCTCAGGAACTTATGTTGGGTATTCTAAAATTATTTTTAATAATAAAGGAAAAGAGTATTCGGCTATTAAATCGTTATCGATCAGAATAGAAGAAGAAAAATACATATTGGAAGAAGAGCAGCTGCTTTCGGATAATTTTGAAAATGATGCACCTAGAAAAATAAAACAAATTAATACCCTTGACTTGGTTATAGGCACTAAAAAAATGCAATTTTCCGGAGAATTTAAAACCAAGGCAACGATGGGTTTAAAGAGTGCAACCGGAGAAGTTTTTTTACAAAAAGCGATAGTACCGGATACCACATTATTATTCAGCGAGCTTAACAAAATGGGGTTGACAGAAAAACTATCATTTGTAAAGGAAGCTAAAGAACAAGCGGCAATTGCAGCAGCCACGCCTCAAAAACCAAAAGACACGGTTGAAATTGCAGCCAAAACTGCTGTGGTAATTAATACTCCACCTCCGGCAAAACCCCCAACCCCCAAACCACCAATAGTAAGAACAACAGTAAATAAACCCCCAACACCAGTTACTAAAACTTCGGTTGCTGTTGCTCAAAAACCAACAACAGTACCTGCGCCCGTTGTTCCGACTCCAAAAATTGTAAGAACACCAAGACCGGAAACGTTTATTGCCGCTGGATCTGCATCAGACTTAAATAAAAGAAGTATAGAAACCATTCAAACTGTTTATTTTAAAAACGACAGCCTTAACCTTATTTTATATGATAATGGTGAAGTAGATGGAGATACCGTAAGCGTAGTCGTAAATGGAAAGGTAATAATGGGTAAAAAAGGACTAAGTACAAAGGCAATTACAGAAACACTCTATATAACCCCAGAAATGGGAGACTCGCTTCAAATGATTATGTACGCGGAAAATCTTGGGGCTATAGCGCCCAATACAGGCCTGTTGATTGTTTTGGATGGAAAAGAAAGGTATGAAATCAGGTTTTCGGGCGATTTAAACAAAAACGCTGCTATTATTTTTAAAAGAAGCCGCTAATTTTTTTTCGAGTCAATTAATTTTCAGCCATTTGTGTTTTAAACCGGGTTTAATAATTATTATGTCAACAACATACTAAAATGAAATGATTGTGCGTTATATGGCTATAAAAATCCACCTTATGGCAAAACTAACTACACAACAAGAAGTAATCCTCGTTCAGGGAACCGGCTTCACAAACCGTCAGTATTGTGAAAAAACGCCACCATCTAATAATAATAACTATTTAAGTCAAAATGAAAAGTTGAAGCAAGCTTGTTGGAATGGGATGTTGAAAGACATGATGCCAGAGCTTTTTTTCATGTTTACGCCAGATGTAAAATTATATTTGTGGCAGATGAGAGAATGTGAAAAACTACTGACATTAGAAATGTCGGAAGAACCAACAGAGTTAGATTATTACGCTTCGATAGATCCTTATTGTTTTATGGAAATACAAGAGTATAATTAATAAGTCCAATAAAAATATCTCCCAAAATAGTTTAATCAATTAGCAACCCATGGTTTCCCTGGGTTGTTTTGTATTGTTTTTCTTCCTGAATTTTTTTAATGTCTACTTTTTGAACCGTAATCTCAGAAAAATAAGTTTGTTGCAGATGCAACTGATCGGTAAGATTTTTACTATTTGAAATAACAAGAGTGCTGTTGTTTTTTAGCGCTACTATGCAAAATTCATAATCATAAGCGTTTAGTGATTTTAAAAACTCTTTTACTGCAGTAGTGGGAATTTCTGTTTTAAAGTAATTCATAATTTGACTTTGGGATTACAATTTAATCACATTTTTCGAATTCATAAAAAGAAAAAACCCCGAAAAAATCGGGGTTCAATATCTTAGCTTCGGTTGATTTAATCTTTTCAGATTTTTAATAGGATTTGGAAGCTATGCTCCTTTGCAGGTGCGTTTTGGTTTTTTTCGGTAGGGTTGGATCATTAATTTAGTTTTCAAAAGAATTGGATAAAGGTTTTTTTGGTTAGTCAGGACTTGGTTTGTTTTTCTTAGGTTTCGGATTTTTGGTTTGGTTTTTAGATATTGGATTTGTTGGTTTGTTTTTCTTAGGTTTCGGATTTTTGGTTTGGTTTTTTTGATATTGGATTTGTTATTAGCGCTTATCTGATATAAAAGTATAGCAAACAATGATCGTCGTCAACTATTATGCTTATATAGTTTTAAAATTCGGTCTTTACACGCTACATTAATACGTATAGCTACTTAAAAGGAGGTAATGTTTTATTTTTTCTTTTTGTATTTGCCCCGTGAATGATAATAATACCTGCTTTTGTTACGACTTTGAACAGCATTGGCTTTTACAGATACGGGCATTCTGAGGTGTCCTTTTTTAAATACACCATATTTATTCATAGAGGGGCGAATATACACAGCACGAGCGGCTGGCCTTTTTTGATTAGAATTATCATTACATCCCAACCAAAGAATTGTAAAAAGTAAAATAAGTTTCCTCATCGATAAAAAGATAAGAGATATCCAAAAGACTAAATAAACTGCACGTATATTTTTTTAATTGTCACGCAATTCAAATCAAACAATAAAAAGAAAGATAATATAAATTAGTTGATTATTTTAGCAAAGAAGCATTGGCTTATTAAAACAAACCTCTGGTTACTAATTTTTATCTAAACATGGATGATCAATTTGTTTTTCACCAGCTTCCAGCAATTAAAGGCGAGCTTTTGGATAGTTATTTGCAATCTGGTTGGTACCGATATGGCAATAAAATATTTACAATAAATTCTTTTTCTGAAAACGATAAAAACTACGAAGTGTTTTGGTTAAGGTATAACGTAAATAAAATAACAAAGAGCCGCTCAGTTAAAGAATTAATTAAAAACAACAGGGGTTTCGATTTAAAAATAATTCCATTCAAACTTACAGCAGAACTTGAAGCGCTTCATAATGATTATTTTGACAGCATAGACTTTTTAACAACCAGCAGCTTAACAACAATGCTGGAAGACATCAGAAGAGATATTTACGATACGTATCTCATTGAAATGAGGGATAACAAAAAATTGATTGCAGCAGGAATATTCGACATGGGAAAAAATGCAATTGCCGGAATAAAAAACATTTATCACCCCGATTATAAAAAATACGGACTCGGAAAATATTTAATGATTGTAAAATATCATTATTGTTTAGAAAATAATATTCAATGGTATTATCCTGGATATTTTTCTCCGGAATACAAAAAGTTTGATTACAAATTATTTCTTGACAAAAAAGCAACAGAAGTTTTTTTGCCAAATGAATCCAGCTGGATTTTATACCATCAATTTTTAAATCGACACCAGCATTAATTAATAACTAATGTCTGGCTATACTTTTCTTTGTCACCAATTAAAATCTAGATAAAATAGGCGGCGCTAGAAATACCCGATAGATTTAGTTTAACATTATTTATATAAGCAGGCTATTTCCTTTAAATTCGTAATCAAATTCCCCACAAACTATTTATTATGCCCCTTACTAAGTCTGCAGCGATTAGATACCGAATTATTGATGCCTGTTTAACGAATAAACAAAAGCCGTTTCCTTCTTTAGAAAACCTTGCTCGTATTTGCAGCGAAAAACTTGAAAAGGAAATATCCCAATCTACAATAGAGAAAGATATTAGCGCAATGAAACGCGGCCGACCTCATGGTTTTGATGCGCATATCATCTATAGTAAAGAACGAAAAGGATACGCATATGGAGACCCTAATTTCAGTATATCAGATCTTAAACTTGAGGATGAGGAGTGGGAGTCGCTACGATATGCAGCCAAGCTTTTATATCAGTATTCGGATGTGCCGATTTTTAAAGATTTTAAACAGGCGATAGAAAAAATTGATGCCAGATTCAGATTGCAGCTTGATGTAAACGACGAGTCTCTTCAAAATTACATTCAATTTGACACAAGTAATGCAACTACCGGTTATGAATGGCTGGGACTAATATTTAAAGCGGTTCAATCAAGATGGTTATTAAATATTCGATACGAAAATATTTATAAAAATGAAATCAAGAACTATGATGTTGTTCCTTATTTATTAAAAGAAAATCGCAATCGCTGGTATGTGATAGCCTGGGTTGAAGAAAGAAAAGACTATTTAACTTTCGCGCTCGACAGAATTATAAATATTGAACTTACACAAGAAAGACAAAAATACAGATCGGATTTCAATTCAGACTTGTTTCTAAAGCACTCCGTAGGAATAATGAAAAACGAAGGAACGCCTTCAAAAATTATTTTATCAATAAAGGATCCTTTTCACAAACTCGTTCAGCTTGAACCTATACACGCCTCTCAAAAAATAATCAAAACAACCAAAGATCGTATTCAAATCGAGCTTTCAGTTTATATAAATCATGAACTTTGTAACAGAATAATGTCAATGTCGTCTTATTGTAAAGTCATTCAACCATTATCTTTAAAAAAGACCATTATATTAATGCTTGAGGATGCATTAAAACAATACAAAAAATAAAAGTTAGGCAGGGGCGAACAAAGATTTGTTTAAATATTTGGCTGTTCGGATTGGGCATACGTAATATCGCAAAAATCTCTAAAATCAGACTTTCTCATCCAGCAACATATTTAACCCTGAAACAACATCCATTTCCATGGCATTAATAATTTTAACATCCAGATATTTGGTTTTTGTTTTTAATCCTGGTTCAATATAATATCCAATATAAGGACCTTCATAAGCAAATTGTGATTCGTGAATAATACTGATGATATTACTATTTATCAAAAAATAATAAGATACACCAAGCTTTATAATAGAAAATCGTATTGGTTTCTTTAAGTTTATTTTTGGTAAATTCTTACATTGATAACGAGAAAAAATTGTTCTGTAGTTTTTATCAAACAACATCATCAAAGATCTTTCGGCGTCAACACAAATCGTAAACTTGTTTAGCAGATTAACCTCTTTATTAAATCCCCAAACCAGACCAAAATGCCCAGGTACATCATAATCGATTAGTTCTATTGTAGTGTCTATAACAAAATTATCTTTTGATTTAAGCGGTGTTTTGACTTTAAAATATTTCCAATTTTCAATTGATTTGTTTTGCATAAAATAATGCCCATCATTTATATAAGCTTTTTCTGAATCGGCGTCAATAATCTCCCATCTTCTTTTGTTGCTGACAAAATTCTCTTTTAATACAGAATAAAAATTACTTATCCTGTATAATTGAGTCATAATATGCATAAACTAATTTCTTCAAAGATGAATAATTAGACCTCACTCTATTTGTGGAGTAAAAAAATATATGTCCTCAAATAGAATGAGGAGCGGCATAATATTTTTGTAGGGTAAATAAAAAAATTATGATACAGTACCATTCACAACAGACTTACGTTATTAATAATACCAAAAATTATCCCGCAGGATATAAAGAGGAGTTTAATAAAATCAGAAGACTGATGAATAAAGACCGACTGGGAATTATGAGTGAGCAATTGTTTAAAATTCTGACAAACAAATATCCTGCAGAGTATCGTTTTTTATTACTTGAAAAAGAACATCAAAATTCATTGCCATTAGCAGACAAAGAAAAAACGGTTATAAATAATGAAGAGGTTTTTGGTAATGAAGATCTAAACAGAGCTCTAATTGAAAAAGAAAAAGAAGTTTACGAAAAATGGATTTTCAATTATGGAAGGCCATGATTCTTTTATAAAGAAAAATGGGCATTCGTTATCAACTATAGGAGAAAGATTTTATCAAAACAAAAAGGTTCTATTTTTTGTGTTTGACAAAAAGATAGAACCTGCGGGAGTGTTTTGTTTTTTTATCATTCCAAATCTCAGCAAGTCATCAAGTAGCTTGTCTGCAATCTTGTCATTAGAATCTGTAAGATATTTAAACTCATGTTTTGTTATAGAAGGGTATTCACTAAAAATATCTAAGGGGATTGCCATTGGCGGACTTTTCGGTAAATGAGGTGCATATTTTAAAATTGTTTTTTCGAAAGACTGGTAAGTTTGAGCGCCATATAAAAATTGCGTATCAATACCGTTTACTTTAAATAGAAAAGTTGGTAATATATCTACTCCTAATTTTTTAGCGTATTCAAGATCTTCGTAAAAAAAACGAGCGGCATCATTTTTAATATCATTTAATAATTTCGGAACATTTAAACCGGTTTCTATAGCTGCTTTTTTTATAACCTCAATATTGCTGATGTTTTTACTTTCCATAAAAACAAGCTCATTCAATCTTCTTAGAAATATAATAGCCCGATCGGTATTTTGCATTTCTGCTGCTTTAAAAGCAATTGATGAAGGATATGATGAATCCAAAGGTTCGTTTAACCATACACTTGAGTTTATGGGCATTCCTGATTCCATTGAAACATCATTCCAGTGTCCTACCACATCTGATGGTTTTTGAATACCACCTCTGTCAAAATTTTTCCAGGATGGTAATAATCCGCCCATAACATATTTTATGTTAAGGCTATCCCTATAATTATGCTTCAGCCTTCTTAGTTGAGGTTGAATGGTCCAGCAGGTTGAACAAATAGGATCAGTAAAGTATATAATTTCCAGTTTGTTTTCTGTGCGTTTTTCTGGTGTGATTTTAACGGCTGTTTTAATCAATGGAATCTCTATTTCATTTTTTGCATTCATCATTGGATACAAAAAAGAGGCCTTTAGTTTTCTTCCCAGATTTATATGATCTTTAATAGATTCTATTCTGGAATTATAAAAAGAAATAAATGCGTTGTTTAATTCAAAGTTTTTTTCTATTTCTAAAGCCAGTTGTTTGGCATCAAAAAGTGCGTTGGTTGTTCCTGCGCTTGTAAAGGGAAGAGAAATATGTGCAGCATCGCCAATCAACACTATATTTTCTGAGTGAAAGGTTGTAAGCGCATCAAAATCTTTGGTATTCCATAAATAAGATTGAGAAAAATCTGTTGCATCCAGAATGTTATGAACAAGTGCTGGAAAATCTTTCAAAATAGTTTTGGTAAACCGTTGAAAATCTTTTTTTGTTGTTAATGGTTTTGGTGTCAATGAAACATCAAATTGATTAAACCAGATGACTTCATTTTCTGAAAAAGGAATACAGCCAAAAGAAATTCCTTTTTCCGGGTGTTGATATTTTGTAAATACGCCATTGAGTTTTTTAGCTAGTTCCGGATTTTTAACCACACCAAGTATTTCCTGAACCTCTACTTTAGTAAAATTAGTTTCTCCAAAAAGTAATTGTCGAACCTGTGAATTACATCCGTCGGCGCCAATAAAAATATCGCCGACTTCAACCTCTCCATTTTCAAAAACTGCAGCGATTGCTTTTCCTCTATCGTAAATAAAATGAGAAAAGTTCCTGTTATATTGAATGGTATTTTTATCAATAACAGAAAGCAGAGCGTTAATCAGATCCATTCTTTTAATACATTGCCACGCTTCCATTTTGGAGTGCATAGCTTCGCTATCATCAGGTCTTTTTAAAATAAAAGTATCTATAAAATTCCCTGGAATAAGAGCTTGGTTTCCCAAAATTTCAGCAAGAACAGAAACGCCTTCTTCGTGCATCATGAATGCGTTTCCACCTAATGGAATACTGCCGCCCTTTTCGTTAACGACCACATCATGTCCTTTTTTTTGCATAATGATGCTGAACGCCATTCCGGCCACACCACCACCAATAATTACGATTTTCATAAGGGTTATATTGAGTAACGAATACGGTAAAAAGCTTCTTTTAAAATCTCTTCAGAAGTTGCAAAACTAAATCGTATAAATCCTTCTGCACCGGGTCCAAACCACTCTTTTAATCCTGGCACCACAGCAACTTTCGCTTCTTCCAATAAAAACCGATGCATTTCTTTACTGCTCATTCCTGTATTTCTGATATCAGCAAATGCCACGTAACAGCCTTCGGGTGGAATACACACAAATCCATCAAGATTATTAATAGCGTCAACACAAATATTTCTCATGCGATAAAGATGATCAACAAAATTATCAAGCCATTCATCACATTCATTAAGGGCTGTGGTAGCGGCCACTTGAGAAATAATATTAGTTCCATGAATAGTTGTATGATGAAGTGAATTCTTTTTTATCAGTTTAAAAAGCTGGTCATTGGATGTCATAATGGCTCCGATACGCAAGCCAGCCAATCCATATGACTTACTAAGTCCAGTAACTGTAACCGTTAGATTGCTAATATCTTCATGCAAAGAAGCAATACTCGTGAATTCATTAGGAGAATAAACAATATCGCTCCAGATCTCATCCGATAATATAATCAGGTTGTATTTCTCAGCTATTGTTGCCAGTTCATAAAGTTCACTTTTGGTAAAAACCTTTCCGGTTGGATTTAAAGGATTACACAAACAAATGAGTTTCGTTTTACTAGTGATTAAATTTTCAATTTTTGAAAAATCTACAACAGTAGTTCCCGGGGGGATAGAAAAAGACACCGCTTTGGCGCCAACAGACTCTACAGCATAACGAAATAAAAAATCTACCGGATCAAAAATGATAGCTTCATCATCTGTTTCTAAAATAGATTTACAAATGAGATAGATTCCAAAAGCGGCACTGTCAACAGGTAAAATATTATTAGGAGAAAGAGTTAGATTTCTTTTTCTGTAAAAATAACTGGCATAGGCCTCTTTAAGCATCGGCATGCCTTCTGATGGCCCATAATTGAAGCAATGGTTTGCGGCAAACTCCTGTATGGCTTTAGATATCAGTGGTGAACAAGGGATATCTAAATCTGCGGCTGTAAGCGGAATGACACCCTCATCAACTTCAGCCCATCTCATGTTGAATGCGTGTTTTCGCAGCGTATGCTTTTCGATATGATTTGGATCAAATACCAATTTCTGATTTTTTTAAGGTTAAGGATTGTAATACATAGATATAAAAAACAAATCCATAAAAAGAATTTATTTAACAACATTCTTCTCAATTATGTAATACTACTTAGGCGGGCTAATTGAATTTGGCTATTGAAATGGTTTTTAATTCAATATCATTATTTCAGTATTATTTTTAGAAGCCAACGTAATCAAAAAGAAGTAATTTCAAACAATAAAAAAATACATAGATGAAATTTGGTTTTCGTATTCCCAATCTTAATAAAAGAATAGCGGCAAGAACCTCCCTAAAAAGGTATGTTCGTCAGAATCTGGGATTTAAAGCACCCAGAGGAATGGGATGGATTACGAATCCAAAGAAAGCATTGTATAACAGGGTTTATAACAGAACAAGCAGTGGCTGCATGCTTTTTTTAATAGTTTTAATTGGAATGACGTGCGTGTTAATATTTGGACTTTTTTTATAAAAAAACCTATTGTAATGTAAAAGAGTAAATATTTATCCATTTGCACAGATTAAAAAACAATATTGACTCCAAAAAACAATCCGCCTTTTGTAATAGATGGATTTCCCAGATAACTTAATCTTTTGAAATACTCTACGCTTAGAATATGAAAAATATTTTCGATGCCCGCACTGGCTTCCATAAAAGGAACCCCATTGGCTATATTGAAATCATATGATTTATTATAATCCAGATTTTGTTTTTTCATATTTCCCCAATACGCATTAAAAGAAAACCGTTCTCTCCATCCCAGCTTTTGAATAAAAGGAATATTATCAAAAAGAACACCGCCTAAATGTAGTCGGGTTTGCAGACTTAAATACTTATCAGATACAAATTCATAAGGATTCATTGTGTTGAAAACATATTTACTGGAAATATAGTATTGGTTTCCGTTAGGGATGTTTAGTAATAGATATGGAAGGGTTCCTAAAACACTTCCGCCTTCTATTTTATAGTATAACAAAAATTTTGGAGGCAGTCTAAGCCATTGCTGAATGCTTAAATTTATTTTATCGTACTTAAACATATTTCTGCCCAATTTAAAACCATGAGTATAATTTGCTGAAAGAATAGGGGAGTAAGTAATTAATTTTAAATTATCATAATTAAAAACCAGCGTAGTTTCATGGTGAGCATATCTGAGACCAATATTAACTTCTGTTAACGGCAACGTCTTTACATAAACGCTGTCATAATAACTTTCATTTGAATTTAAAGGCCGGTATTTAAAATCGAAGGAAGGCGTTATTTCTTTATAGTTTAAAGAGGCGTTAAGGCTCCAGTTGGAATTTAAAAACTGTTCATGTTTTAGCTCTGCATTTTTAATAAACAGTTTTGTATAAGGTGTATTTTTTTGAAAAAAACCACTGATGATATTATCATTATCCAGCTCATCAGCATTTCCATTTAACAAATCATAATCAGAGCTATAATTTAATTCTGTTTTTGTCCAACGTGTTTGATTCCAGATGTATTTAACTCCAACCTTTCCCTTAACTCTTTGATCTTTTGTGCCATAAGCTAAATAAGCATTGATATTGATCTTTTTGCTGATGCCGGGCATAGTCCAGAATCCGCTTCTGAATCGATAGCCTTCAATCCGATTGCTACTGACAATAGAAGAAGAAGGTCCTAATCTAATTTTGTTATTAATATCCCAGTATCCGCTTCCAATCAGCGAGATCATTTTAATGTGCGTATTGAATTTTTGTTTTCCCTTAAGAGAGTCGATCATTGTGTAAATATTTTTCTCCTGATTTGACAAAGAGTCTGGTCGGTATTCTTGCCAGTAAGCCTCAGAACTATTAATGTTTACCAGATTTTCTTCAGTCTTTTTTTCTTTGTTTGTTCTTTTTACAATTACTGTATTTAAATCAATTTTATTGGTTACAGTAGTGTTTTTAATAACAAAACTGACCTTTTTTTTCTTTGATGAAGAGGGAATACCCAGCAATGCAAGACCACTTTCGAATTTTATTTCTGAGGAGTATTTATAAGGCATATAAACCAGATCATCTTTTGCGGAATCGTAAACTAATTTATATTCTTCATTATAATTTATATCGCTTACAAAATCGAGATTAGCCGTTTTGCTGAGTTTCATATTCACATTAACCACGGCGAAATTTTTGGTGTTTATCCATAAATTTCCTTTAAATCCTTTTTCGAAATTTCTTAGCGGAATAAAAATAATTTGTACAATAGTATCGCCTTTTTCTGTAAGGGTATCACCAACAAGATATTTATAATAATTGAGTCCATTATTGTTTAATGGACTTACAAAGGTTTGGTCAAAAACAGAAATCCAGTCTTCGTAAATATTGAAATGAACATAAAATTTCTGTAAATTTTTTAAAAGTTCATCTGTTTTTAATCCAAGATTTTTATCGGCAATAATAATTTCATCTTCAACTTTTGGAGAAACAGAATGTTTTACATTGACAATATTTTCAGCAAAATAAACAGGAAGCTCTTTATCGTCTTTTGCTGTACTGTCGATATTTTCAAGCGTTTTAATCATCAAGCTTTTTATTCCTTTGCCATTTGATTTATTAAAATCTATATTATCAAAGTCGAGTTCGTTTCTAGTATAGCGCTGATAACTATAGGCATTAAATCTTGAGGGGTTGTTTTTATTTTTATTTTCTATCGCTTTCCTGATAAAGTAATTATTAATTCTAGCTTTTGCGCCTACGACCACTCCCGCCAGATTTTCCGAAGTATGATCCATTTTTATTTTTAAATCAGCAATTTGATCTTTAATCAGCTTGATTTTTACAGGTACATAGCCAACACAGGAAAAAGATAAACTATCAAACCAATGTTCATTTGTAAAAGAAAAAGTCCCGTCTTTTTTGGTTAAATAATTAAACACAGGATTATCCGAATGAATGGTCACATTTTGAATGCCGACATTATTTAAATCACTAATTTTTCCGGAATAATTAAAAAGCTCCTGAGCCTCTCCTTTTGTAATCAGAAACAAGAAAAACAAAAATAAAAAACTGCGAATCACTCTATTCGTTATTGTATATATTAAATTCAATTTTCAGGAATGGTATAAATAAAACTATTTGTAAATGTACTTATGCTAAATGAGATTCTTTTGTGTTTTCTAAAAATTATTAATCAATAGCTATTAAAAAACGTATTTACGAATTATTACACAAAATCCGAATCTTTTTATATCACCGCTTTTACTAATCATTATCATTAATATCGGTGTTGTTTCTTTTTAATTTCAGTTATTCCATTTTCACTTTAATTAAAATCAAATTGAAAAAAAATACACAGGCCACATTAAGTCTTTTTTCGGCCCTTAACAATATAAAAAAATTTAAAATTAGTGCGTTCATTTTATTGATTTTTGTTTCTTCATTTATGGTAATCACACCACAAAAATCATACTCACAGTTAAATGTAAGTTTTCAAATTTTTTATGATGAATTAAGTGCTTATGGAACTTGGGTAGAGAATATAGAATACGGATATGTATGGGTTCCATCAGCGGAACATGATTTTTTTCCTTATGGATCAAATGGTTATTGGTTATATACTGAATTTGGTTGGGCCTGGTATTCAAATTACCCCTGGGGTTGGGCACCGTTTCATTATGGCAGGTGGTTTTACGATCCTTTTTATGGCTGGATATGGGTTCCTGGTTACCATTGGGCGGGCGCTTGGGTTACCTGGAGACAATGTCCAGGGTATTATGGTTGGGCGCCTTTAGGCCCTGATATAGGTTATGATTTAGCTTTCAGCAATGGATATTATTTACCTCACAACAGATGGAGGTTTATACGAAGAAGAGATATACGAAGGAGAGATCTTGAGCATTATTATACTGTAACGGAAAGCAATGCAAAATATTTAAGCAAATCAACAGTGATTAAAAATTTGCACGAAGACACGAGAAACAATACAACATTTAATGCAGGGCCGGTTAAACGAGAAGTAGAAAGTTATACCGGACAAAGCCTGAATGCAATAAAAGTAAATTCTTTAAATACACCCAGTCAAAGCATCAAAAAAAATGAGTTATTTATTTACAGGCCAGAAGTAAAAGAGATTACAACTATAGATAGCAAGCCTTCGCCTAAAACGTTTAATAACTGGAAAGAAGAGCAGCCTAAAAAAGAACAACCAACTACCGATCAATCTTATCCTGCCAAAGGAATACCCGCTCAACAAAAAAAGATAATTCAACCACCAGCTAAAATAGATCTTCAACCCATAAGAGAAATTCCTAAACAAGAAGAAGCCCAACCTCAGAAACCGTCTACCCAACAAAATATAAGAGAAGAGCGTCAGCCTATGAGAGAAATACCCAAACAAGAGGAGGCTCAACCTCAGAAACCGCCTACTCAACAAAATATAAGAGAAGAGCGTCAACCAACAAAAGAAATTCCTAAACAAGAGCAACCTCAAAATCGGCAACCCGCTATTCAACAGCCTGCAAGAGAAGTACGCCAGCCTGTGAGAGAAATGCCGCATCAGGAAAAATCAATGCCACAAAAAATAATCGAACAAAGACCATTAAATGAAAGACAAATCTCAGAAAGACCTGTTCAGGGATTTCCAATAAGAAAGAAGCCCAAAAAAAACGAATAAAATAGATGTTCCCAACAAGAAAAATACAAACAAATGAAAACGCTAATTCTAATACTAATCAATTTAAATGTTTTTGCTCAGGGCTATGTTGGATTTGGTGCTCAGAATCAAGGATTAAATTTCAACTCTGGAGTATTGATAAATAAAATTGATATTAGACTTCATTATAAGACTAATGTAATGTCGAACGTTAAGCCATCGATATTTTCATTGAATCTTGGGAGGCAAATAAATATAACTCAAAAAGTCTATGATAATTATTCTATAACTCCATTTGCAGGAATAGCGATAGTAAAAAGTAAAGATTTTAATGCGTTTGATAAAAATCCAACAAACAATATAGAAATAATAAATAAAATCCAGCCAATATTTTCATTA
>CANFGZ010000031.1 GCA_947446585.1 Chitinophagaceae bacterium
AATGCTCATAAAGGAACTTCATTTTTAGAAATCTATCAGAACTGTAATATTTTCAATGATGGTGCTTTTGAAGTGTTTACAGAAAAAGGCACGAAGATGGAAGAAATTATTTTCTTAGAGCAAGGTAAACCGTTAGTTTTTGGTGCGAATCAAAACAAAGGAATAAAACTTGATGGATTCAAACCGGTTGTGGTGGAATTGAATGAAAATGTTTCTGTAAATGATTTATGGATTCACGATGAAAGGGATTTTTACAAAGCGCAGATATTGGTGAGAATGTTTGACGATCCTTCTTCACAAGGACATTTACCCAGACCTTTCGGTGTTTTTTATCAAACGGAAAGAGCTTGCTACGAAGATATTATGACCATGCAAATTGAAGAGCTTATTGCACAAAAAGGCAAAGGCGATTTGGATAAATTGCTGAGGGGAAGTGAGACGTGGACGATTGGGTAGCCTCCCCTGGCCCCTCCGAAGGAGGGGGATGGTAATGCGAGGAGTTTGGAGGATTTTTTAGCAGATTTATATATCGTTAATAGTGTGATTACTTTTGTATCGTGACTTTAAGGATGTGAGAAAAAATTGATTCAATTTATACATAAAATTCCATCATCATGATACGTTATAAACTTCTTTTTGCCTTTTTATTATTTTCTCTCAATTCTTTTTCTCAAGAATCTTCCATAAATAATGATTCTTATGTCGCAGAAGATAGTGTTGTAATAAACACAAAAGATGGTGGAACAATCTGCATGTTGGTTATTAGAAACAACAACATCAAACAACCTTGCATTTTATGGTATGATATTTATGCAGATTCAAGTTTGGCTTTAAAAGAAGGAGGAAAAGCCATTGCGGCCATGTCTGGATATGCATTTGTGATGGCTAATACCAGAGGAAAAAAATGCAGTATCAACGATATTAATCCTTTTGAAAAAGATGCTGATGATGCTTACTATATTATAGATTGGATTAGTAAGCAACCTTGGTGTAATGGAAAGGTTGGAATGACAGGAGGCAGCTATCTTGGTTTCAGCCAGTGGGCGACAGTAAAGCATTTACATCCTTCTCTTAAAACAATTGTTCCTCAAGTGTCTGTTGGCGCTGGAATTGATTACCCAATGCAGAATGGAGTTTTTATGAGTTATATGTTGCGTTGGATACATTTTGTAACCAATAACAAACTAACAGATTTTAAAACATTTGTTGACACTACTTCTTGGAATGCAACTTTGAGAAAATGGTACTCTGGCGGATATTCATTTGGCTCATTAGATAGCCTGGAAGGCAAACCCAATAAGATTTTCAGAAGATGGTTGTCTCATCCTTTATATGATGATTACTGGAAGAAGATGACTCCTCAGCAATCTGAATTCTCGAAAATTAATATTCCGATACTTACAATTACAGGTTACTGGGACGATGATCAGCTTGGAGCGATGTATTATTATAACCAATTTAAAAAATATAATCCTAACGGGGAACATTATTTGTTGATTGGTCCTTATGATCATTCAAATGCACAAGGTTATGTGAAAGATACCATACTTGGGCTTGTTACCGATAGTGCTGCAAAAAACTATTCAGGTGAAATGGTTTTTAAGTGGTTTGATTATATTTTGAAAGACAGCAGTAAGCCTGAGCTCATAAAGGATAAGGTAAATTTTGAAATGACAGGAGAAAACAAATGGTATCATGTTTCTTCTCTTGAAAAAATGAGTAATGCTTCGCTTAAATTTTATTTGGATGATGGTAAACTGATTCAAACAAAGCCATCTTTCGTCAAATATCATTCTCAGCAGGTTGATTTGAAAAAAAGAGATTTTATAAAACTATCAGGAGAAGATCTAGCAGCATTTCCAACAATTGTAATGGACAGCATTGTTAAAAATCCAGATGTGCTTTATTATTACACCATGCCATTGGAAAAAGATTTATTACTAAGTGGAAACTTTACATCAGATTTGACATTCATGATCAATAAAAAAGATGTCGATTTTGTATTGGACCTTTATGAACAAACTTCTGATGGAAAAATAATAGGGTTGAGTGAAACCATGCAAAGAGCGAGTATGATACAAGATAAATCAGTAAGGCATTTGCTCCAACCAAGAAAACTGCTGCATCTTAAAATTGACAAAACTTTCATCATGTGTAAAAAAATAAACAAGGGCAGTCGACTTGTTTTTGGTATCGGTGTAAATAATAGTCCTGCCTGGCAAATCAACTATGGCACCGGCGGTGATGTTAGTCGAGAAGACATTAAAGATGCAAAGACACCTTTTGTAATCAAATGGAGTAATGAGAGCGCTGTGACATTTAAAATAATAAAATAGAGTTTGCTTTTTTAAAAATTACAGTAAAATTAAAGATGAAGAATTCTATTTCTGCCAGAAACATTCTTATTGCGGGATCCACTGGTATGGTGGGTTCGCATTTGCTGGAGATTTGTCAGCAATCGGAAGATGTCGATACCATTTATATACTTTCAAGAAAGCCATCTAACATTCAGCATAAAAAAATAAGAGAAATAATTGTGAATGATTTTTTGAATTATGATAACATCATTCCGATGATTAAGAATATTGATGTCGTGTTTTTTTGTGTTGGCGTTTATACGGGAGCGGTAAACAGAGATAATTTCAGAACCATCACAATTGATTATCCTGTTGCATTGGCTAAAGCGGTTTATACACACTCGCCAGCTTCTAAATTTATTCTACTTAGTGGTGCAGGTGCCGACAGAACGGAGAAAAGCAAGGTTATGTTTGCCAAAGACAAAGGCATTGCAGAAAATAAACTTTTTGAAATTTACGGGAATCATTTTCATAGTGCGCGTCCGGGATATATATATCCGGTTATCAAAAGAAAAGAACCCAATCTTAGTTATACTTTTTTCAGAGTACTCTATCCGGTTATTAAATTACTGGGAAAGAAATACAGTATTACCTCGCTTGAATTGGCAAAGGCTATGTTTGCAATTGGCATGAATGATCAAGAGCAAACGGTGTTTGAAAATGAGGAGTTGAGGGGGATGTTGGGGTAGGGTTTAACCACGAATTCACGAATTGTTTTTAACCTCATAGAGGTGAATTTATTCTAAAAGATAATGAATGTTTGAAATAAACTCTGTAAGAGTGACACCCAAGAAAACTACAACTAGTAGATGCGACCCGCCTAAAAAGTAAAACACTCCAAATTACAGGCGAAATCACCTTTTTATTTTCTCACCTTTTTATTTGCTTTGAATACAAATAAATTTAAAAATTGTCTTGCCTATTAGTAACTTAAAAGTTACCTTTGTATGAATAAATTAAGAGAGGTTGTCGCCTATAAAAATCATTTTGAAGATTTTTTGAAATCACAACCGATAAAAATCCAGAATAAAATATTTAAAGTTATCGAAGCCGTAGAAACGATTGAGATGATTCCGGCTAATTATTTAAAACACATAAATGATATCAAAGGACTTTATGAAATTAGGGTTCAGCTTGGCTCTAACATATGGAGGGTGTTTTGTTTTTTTGAGAGAGGCCGTATTGTAATACTGTTAAATGGATTTTGTAAGAAAACAGATAAAACACCAAAGCATGAAATTCAAACAGCGATAGTATTAATGAATGCGTATAAAAACGAACGACTTAACCATCCCCAATAAATTAATTATTTATGGCTACATTAAAAAAAACATCCACCATTAAAACATGGAAAAAAATTAAAGATGATGTGTATGGTAAAAAAGGAACGGCAAGGCGAGATACATTGGAAAGAGATTCAAAAAGTTTTTCAATAGGATTGCAGTTAAGGAATGCCCGTGAACAAAAGAAATTAACGCAGGATGAACTAGGCAATTTAATCAACAAAAAAAGAACCTTTATTTCCAGAGTTGAAAATGATGGTAGCAATCTTACTTTAAAAACACTGTATGATATTGTAGAAAAAGGATTGGGAGGGAAGGTGCAGATTTCGATTGTGTTGTAATATTTGAGTAGGAATTAAAAAGGTGTTTGATTCTCCAATCTCTATTTGAATTAAGACTACTGAGCGAATCAATTGTTATGGTTTAACCACGAATTCACGAATTTATTTTGTGAGTATGGGTAATTAATTCTTCAATATTCATTTACATCTGCCTTACCCAAAAAGAAAAACACTCCAAATTTCAGTTTAAATATCCTTTTTATTTGCTTACCTTTTTTTTTGCTTTGAATGTAAAATAAATCGAGAGTCTTATTACATATTATTATGAGTAAAAATAAAAAAATTGAAGTTAAAGGCGTCGCCATATCTTTCTTTTCATCTGAATCAAAAGAATATATCAGTTTAACAGATATAGCCCGATATCGAGATGCAGAAAGAACTAACTATATCATTCAAAACTGGATAAGAACAAAAAGTGCGATAGAGTTTTGTGGCCTTTGGGAACAACTCAATAATGATAATTTTAAAGGCATCAAATTCGATGCGTTTAAAAATGAGAGTGGCTCTAACAGTTTTTCACTAACTCCACAAAAGTGGATTGAGGAAACCAATGCCGTAGGCATAATTTCGAAGTCTGGCAGATATGGTGGAACATTTGCACATCGCGATATCGCTTTTGAATTTGCAACTTGGATAAGTGCTGAATTCAAATTCTATTTGATAAAAGAATTTCAGCGGCTCAAGAAAGAAGAGAACAATCGGTTGGAATTAGATTGGAGTTTGCAAAGAACACTTTCAAAAATAAATTATCATATTCATACAGATGCAATAAAGGAAAATCTGATTCCCAAAGAAATATCCGCAAAGGAGTCCACTATAATATATGCTTCAGAAGCTGATGTATTAAATATGGCTTTATTTGGAAAAACGGCTGCTCAGTGGCGAACAGAAAATACTAATACCGAAGGCAATATTAGAGATCACGCATCATTAGTGCAACTGGTTGTATTGACAAATCTCGAGTCCATTAATGCGGTATTTATACAACAAGGTTTGACACAAAAAGACAGGCTTTTAAAATTGAATAAGATTGCCATTGACCAAATTTGCATTTTGATTAAACATAAAATAACGGAGCGAATTAAATAAAAAAACCAAAACCATCATTACCTTCCAAATACCAAAAACTCATCGCCCTAATTCCCCTCCTTCGGAGGGGCCAGGGGAGGCTTTATTACACAAACTTCTTCTCCACCAAATACTCCGCAATCTGCACCGCATTGGTTGCCGCACCTTTTCTTAAATTATCACTTACAACCCAACAGTTCATTGTATTCGCTTGTGTTTCATCTCTTCTGATTCTACCTACAAAAGTGTCATCTTTATCATGCGCAGTTAGTGGCATAGGATAAATGAAATTGGCCACATCGTCTTTTAAATTTAATCCTGGTGAATTTGATAAAAGACTTTTTACTTCTTCTACATCAAAATCATTTTCAAATTCGATATTTACAGATTCGCTATGACCACCTATAGTTGGAATACGCACACAAGTGGCAGTCAATAAAATGGAATCATCGCCCATTATCTTCTTTGTTTCATTGGTCATTTTCATTTCCTCTTTCGTGTATCCGTTATCGAGAAAAACATCTATATGCGGAATCGCATTTAAGTCGATTGGATATTTATAAGCCATCTCGCCTTCAATGCCTTTTCTTTCATTCATTAACTGAGTTACTGCCTTAACGCCTGTGCCTGTAACACTTTGATAAGTACTTACCACTACACGTTTGATTTTGTATTTGTCATGTAAAGGTTTTAATACTACAACAAGCTGTATAGTAGAACAATTTGGATTGGCGATGATTTTATCATTGGCTGTCAGCAAATCAGCATTCACTTCCGGCACCACGAGTTTTTTATCAGGGTCCATTCTCCAAGCACTGGAATTATCTATTACTGTAATTCCTGCTGCTGCAAATTTTGGCGCCCATTCTAAAGAGGTATTTCCACCGGCAGAGAATAGCGCAACATTTGGTTTTGCATCAATAGCGTCTTGCATACTAACAACAGTATATTCATTTCCTTTAAATGAAATTTTCTTTCCTACTGATTTTTCTGAAGCAACAGGAATTATTTCCGTAACAGGAAAATTTCTCTCTGCTAATACTTCAAGCATTTTTGTACCTACTAATCCAGTTGCACCAACTACAGCTACCTTCATAATTTAAAATTTAAAAAAGTTTGTTCATAATGAAAGAATCAAAAAAGCTATTATAATCAATTTATTATTCAGTCATTCTGTTATGAATATAAAACCGTTGCAAAAATAGGTCATCGACTTTCGATTTAACAGCTATATTTCAAAAATTAGATAATATTTAAAATAAGACAACCAATGAAGTCAATAAATAAAATTCGATAAAAACAGCAGATAAACCGAGCAATTTCAAAATATTAATTACATCCAGTTACAATGGCTGAAAAACGAATTCAAAATTTATTCAGTCTGGATAAACATTTTTTATAAACATCATAATACGCAACTAAGAAAAACAAGAAGTTAATTGAGGTGATAATTCCTTTATTTTAAATTGAAAATTTCGCTTTTTGAAATATTCTAATATTTCGGTATTGCAATACTACGTGTTCAAACATCACCTGAACAAATAATCTATCTTATATTTCTTCAGTCATTCCGAAACTTTATTTTCATCAGCTTTTCAAACCCCAAATTCAATACAGTAGGCACTTATACCCACACGGCTTTTATATTATTTCAAAAATCATTTGTAAACATTTAAGTTCATCAATTTTTCCAAAACCTATTTATTCATTAAGTCCATAAATACTTTTGCAAAAACGTATACCATGAAAACTTTAATTCTATTTTATTTGACATTTATTTTTGCTGTTCCTGCATTTTCTAAAAGTGTAGTTGATACGATACCTCCTTCAATTGATACCATTATAAATATAGGAGTAAACCAGACAGATATATTTTTTACAGAACCCATTGAGCAATCATCTGCAGAAAATCCTCAGCATTATAGATTATTTCAATCCGGTAATAATCCGACTTATGTAATAAGGGATAATTCAAATCCTGCCTTAGTACATCTAGTTTTTGCCGATTCATTTTCAGAAAGAGTGAATTATGATGTTGCGGTAACTGGCATCTCTGATTTGTCATCAAATATCATGAACGATACCATGGTAAAGTTTGTATTATATAAAGCCATGCCTTATGATATTGTCATTGATGAAATAATGGCAGACCCAACACCGGTAAATGGAATACCCGATGTAGAATGGCTGGAACTTAGAAATATTAGCCCTTTTGAAATTAATTTATCAGGATGGAGATTAGCAAAGTCAACAGGAAAATCGGGCCCCATAAGATCATTAATTTTAAAACCCGATAGCCTGCTGGTAATTTGCAGCAGTGGTTCTGTTGCCGAACTTTCTCCATTCTGTAATGCGATTAGTGTAACCAGTTTTCCCTCATTATCAAATACAGAAGATTTAATAATTCTTTTATCGCCCGATGGAAAAACAATTCATGCTGTAAATTATACAGATGATTGGTATAAAAATGAATACAAAAAGCAAGGCGGATGGAGTTTGGAAATGATAGATATCAATAACCCTTGCACTGGATTTGAGAATTGGTCATCATCAATACACTTTACTGGTGCAACCCCGGCCAAAGTGAATAGTATTGACGCCATGAATATTGATGAGTCTTCTCCAAAGCTTCTGCGAGTATTCGCTATTGATAGTCTTCACCTGGAATTATATTTCAACGAGCCAATGGATAGTATAGAAGCTTTAAATGTAAACCATTTTCATATTGATCAAGGTATTGGTTCTCCAATTTCAGTTTTACCAGAAGCGCCTTTGTTTGATAGAATGCAGATTACATTACCCGCTTCCATTCTAAGAAATAAAATTTATAACATTACCGTCAATGGTTTAAAAGATTGTATTTCCAACGAAATCGCAATTTATAATACGGTCCGTTTCGGGATTGATGAATATCCAGATAGTTTTGATGTTGTTGTAAATGAAATATTATTCAATCCTAAAAATGATGGCGTTGACTACGTTGAAATATATAACAGATCTGATAAAATAATCAATTTGAAAAACATTCATGTCGCAAATCTAAATTCATCTGGATTAATTGACAATATTGTTTCTATACCTGATGTAGGGTATCTTTTATTTCCTGAAGAATATATTGTTGTTACAACAAATCCTACAATTATAAAACGTGATTATATTTCTAATCACCCCGAAAATATTATTCAACTTTCAGTGTTACCTTCATTCAATGATGATGAAGGAAATGTTGTTTTGTTAAATGAACAAGGAAGTGTACTAGATATGGTTTCTTATAAAGACGACTGGCATTTTAAATTAATAAACGACAAAGAAGGGATTTCTCTCGAACGCATAGACTACAATGGAAATTCGCAGGATGAAAACAACTGGCACAGCGCATCTGCAACAACTGGCTTTGGAACACCTGCCGATAGAAATTCTCAATCTACAGAAAATGAATTATTAAAAGGGGAAGTAAACATTTCGCCTAAAATAATATCGCCCGATAATGACGGAAGAGACGATGTTGCTACAATTTATTACACATTTGCCGAACCGGGTAATATAGTCAATATCTCTGTATATGATTTATTGGGCAGGGTTGTAAAACATTTGCAGACAAACTCACTGTGCGGCATAACTGGTTATTACAGATGGGATGGATTAAATGATGCGAATAAAAAATTAATTTCGGGGAACTATATTATTTATACAGAAGTGCTCAATTTAAAAGGAAGGGTAAGAAAATTTAAAAATATAATTGCCGTGAAGAGTTGAAGATTATTATTTTTAATTTATTGAGCAGGTTCTTTAGTTTCTTTATTTTCCAAAATAAATCTCACCAGTAAATAGCCTCCAAAAGCGCAGAAAAGGCTGAAAAACATCACACTAGGGTTAAGCTCTAATATTGAAATCATTTCGGTTATGGAATTTATGTGTTCGTAACCAAGCCAGCCCAATGCAAAATTAAATCCGATACCTTCAAACATAAACCAGCATAGAATAGTAAGCAGCTTCCACTTTAAACGACCTAATCCCTTTTCTTTGGCTGTTTTTCCAATTTTTTTGCAGAGAAAAAACAGTATGATAATATCAATCATAATTAAACGAGGTCGATATCAAAGCTAACGAGTTCGACAAACTCGCCGATTCGTGTTTCAATATCTTCTTTAGTGATTTCTTTAAGTCTTTCAGGACCGAACTTCTCAACGCAATAACTAGCCATAGCACTTCCAACTATTATAGCCGTTTTCATATTTTCGAAACTGATATCTTTTGTTTTGGCTAAATGTCCGATAAATCCTCCTGCAAAAGTATCACCGGCACCGGTTGGATCAAAGACTTCTTCCAATGGTAAAGCAGGAGCATAGAAAACGTGGTTCTCATGGAATAATAATGCACCATGTTCCCCTTTTTTAATAATCAGAAATTTAGGACCCATTTCCATTATTTTCTTGGCAGCTTTTACCAGAGAAAATTCGTTACTCAACTGGCGGGCTTCACCGTCATTTACTAAAAGAACATCTACTTTAGTCAGTACCTCTTTCAAATCATCCAATGCAATATCCATCCAGAAATTCATGGTATCCATTACAATCAGCTTTGGTCTTACTTTCATCTGATTGATAACACTCAATTGTAATTTAGGCATTAAATTACCGAGCATTAAAAATTCAGCATCTTGATAAGTATCCGGAACGATTGGATTAAAATCCGCTAAAACATTCAGGTCGGTTATCAAAGTATCGCGGGTATTCATATCAGTATGGTACTTGCCGCTCCAGAAAAAGGATTTTTTATCCTTAATCATTTCCACGCCATCAATTTTAACGCCACGACTTTTAAGTTCATTTAATTCTTCAATAGGAAAATCATACCCGATTATTGAAATTTGTTTTACATCCTTTACAAAATTGCTGGCTGCATATGCTACATAAGTTGCGGATCCGCCTACAATTTTATCTACCTTACCAAAAGGAGTTTCAATGGCATCAAAAGCCATAGTACCAACAGTGATTAATGACATAATAATATATTTTGGAAATAAAAAAACCGAGCAAAAGTAGTGGATTAATTTCTGTTTTTTTCTTCCTGTTCGATATTTGTTTTAAATTGTAATCATGTTAGTACAAATTCACCCGCTTAATCCACAGCCCAGACTTATCAAACAAGCAGCAGACATCATAAGAAGTGGCGGAATTGTTATATATCCAACTGATACCATATACGGCTTGGGCTGTGATATCAACCAACCAAAAGCCATTGAAAAAATTTGTCAGATAAAAAATATCGATTCCAGAAAAGCCCAATTCTCCTTTATCTGCAAGGATTTAAGCCACTTGAGCGATTATACCAAAAGTATTGATACGCCTTTATACAGAATATTAAAAAGTCATCTTCCCGGGCCTTTTACTTTTATATTACCAGCCAGCAAACAAGTCCCCAAATTATTACAGACCAAAAAATCTACTATTGGCATCCGTGTTCCTGATAATGAAATTTGCAGATGTATCCTTGAGGAATTGGGTCACCCCATAATCAGTACTTCTTTACCCGGAGAAATGGTGGAAGATTACACCGATCCGGAAATGATACAGGAAAAATTTGGAAATAAAGTGGACTTAATTATTGATGGCGGTATTGGCGGCATGAAACCCTCAACGGTTGTGGATTGTACTACCAACGACTGGAATGTAGTGAGAGAAGGAATGGGTTTGTTTGAAGGATAAGGCGGATGTATTTCAATACAATTTTGCATACTTGTATGAGCTCATTAAATCTTGTAGCTTTTTCTATGATACTTACAAAGGCCATATAATGCTATTGCTTTTCTGTGATCAGCGGTTCCATAACCTTTATTTTTTTCCCAGCCATAATGGTCAAATTCGGCATGTATTATTTTCATGTAATCATCTCTGTAAGTTTTGGCTAAAATACTTGCAGCGGCAATACTACTGTACTTCCCGTCGCCCTGAATAATACATTGATGCGCTGTTTTTTTATAAGGCTTAAAACGATTTCCATCAATTAATAGTAAATCTGGCCTGGGTATTAATTTTTGTATAGAAAGATGCATGGCTTTGAATGAAGCCTGTAAAATATTAATTGCATCAATTTCATTATTATCTACAGAAGCTACACCATAAGCAATACTTTCTTTTTCAATTATCGGTCTTAAAATATCTCTTTGTTTCTCGGAAAGCTTTTTACTGTCATTTAACAACGGATGATAAAAATCCTTGGGTAAAATAACGGCAGCAGCAAAGACAGGACCAGCATAGCAACCTCTGCCGGCTTCATCAACTCCGGCTTCTGTTTTATTGATATCGTAAAATAATTCCAGCATAAAATAGGAAACAAATGTCCGTAATTCTTATTGAAAATTTATTCAACACTTGCTAACAATTCTAGACGCATTACCTTTGCGTAGTTATGAATGAAATTGATTTGCAAAAAAACAATCGTCAAGTAGCAAAATGGTTACTGGCTGGGGTTTTTATGCTTGTAATACAGGTTTTATTAGGAGGGATTACACGATTAACGGAATCGGGTTTATCCATTACTGAGTGGAAGCCCATCACTGGAGCACTTCCACCTCTGAACGATATTACCTGGCAACAAGAGTTTGATAAATACAGAAACACAGATCAGTTTAAATATGTTCATCAATACTTTTCGCTGAGGGAGTTTAAATTTATTTTTTTCTGGGAATGGTTTCATCGTTTCTGGGCCAGAATGATGGGAATGGTTTTTCTGATTGGCTTTATTTATTTTTTGGTAAAAAAGAAACTCAATACATCAATGGTGCTACCTATGGTAGTATTGTTTTTTCTTGGTGGAATTCAGGGGGCTATTGGATGGATAATGGTGAAAAGCGGTCTGGTTCCGGAAAAATATTTTGTAGGACACATTGAACTCACTACTCATTTTATTGCTGCATTGATTTTACTTTCCTATACACTTTGGTTTTCTTTGAGTTTACAGCCTTCCTTCCAATTAAAATTATACGATAAAAAAACCAGCCGTTTTTTACAGGCAATACTATTATTGTTTTTTCTTCAGTTAATATTTGGAGGATTTATGGCCGGATTAAAAGCCGCAACCTCAGCACCAACGTGGCCTTTGATAAATGGTCATTTTTTTCCATCTGGAGCATATGAGTTTTCATTGCAGGAAAATCTTATTAATAATAAACTGATGATTCAATTTATACATCGATGCATTGGTTATTCTTTGTTTCTGTTAAGCCTATTCTTTTTTATTTCTAATCAAAAATTCTCAGGTCATCTTATTTTTAAAAAAATCAACATTATTTTTATTTCTCTTATTTCACTACAGATATTGCTTGGTATTGGATCATTATTGAATGCTACCAATCCCCATGCTTTTATTTACTTTGGAGTACTGCATCAGTTTACAGCAATGATGCTCGTAATTTGTCTGGTGACGATGTTATTTATTGTAAAAACTACAAAGGCTGTAATAGCTTAAAGGCTTTTTTAATAATCTTAATTTCAATCAGACTACTTGTTACCGCTGGTTCGCCATCAATATGCAATGGTGCCAAAGCAGGATTATGAATGACTAATCTTTCGGCATGAAAATAAGAAATGTTTGTATTTCTTTTCATCACTTCTTCTTGTGTTTGTATTTTCCCAAAACTTATTTGTTTTAGGATAGAAATAGCGGTGAATATTTTATTTTTATTATTTACCACAACTACATCAAGCAGCCCATCACTAAGTGTAGCTCTTGGGGCTATTTTTATCCTGCTTCCAAATTGATTACTATTGGCTATACTGATAAAGAGCGCTTTGGTTTCAAATTTATTTTCATTTATTTCTATAGTAAAAGGATAGGCGTTGGTTTTAAAAAAATGAAAAAGCGACAATTTTATATATGGAAACAAACCTCTTTTTTTTTGCTTTGAAAACTCATAGGCAACTATTGCATCAAATCCAACTCCCGTTAACATACAACCGAATGAATTGTTGATGTAAAAACCATCAATATACTCAGCTTTTCCATTGAAAATAATGTCTAACGCCTTATTAACATTGACTCCAATTCCTGCACCTAAGGCTAGTCCATTTCCAGAGCCCACAGGAATAACTCCGACGTTCACATGGCTATTCAATAAATAAGAGGTGATTTGTTTTATGGTTCCGTCGCCACCGCAAATAATTATGTCGGTTATGTTTTCGGATAATATTTTTTCAGGTAAAAAAGAATAAACGCCTTCTTTATTAGTATGTAAAATCTCAAAAGCAAGATTTTTAATTGAACTTTTTTTTTCAATAAGATCGGTAAGTATTTTTTTGTTTTTCGTTCCCGAAATGGGATTGATAAAATATAACAGCTTTCTTTGCATCAGTAAACAAACTTAATTTAGTAATTCTAACTCTCAGGCAAATTACTACTATTAAATTTAACTATGGAATCGATGGTTCTCTTTTCATTTTTTTCATACAGAAGGATTCATCGAAAGTAGGCTTCAATCTTGTTTTATAATGATATGCAATTCGAAACCGTAATTCTTCATCTGAACGAACAATAAAACTTGTAAAGTCTTCAGCCAGAGGAAGAATTGTAATCTCATCATTTTCGTAAATAAATTCTGCAATGAAATTTCTGCAAAAGATATTGACATTTAAAAATTGTTTTCCGCAAACATCACTCATAAATGCAGATCCTATAATGGTGTCTATTTTTGGCTTGTTTTTTTTATCAACTCCTCCAAAATATCCCATGAAATTAATCGTGTATTCATAATCATTCTTACGGGACAGGCTCATTTTAAAATCGGTCTCTTTGCCATAAGTTTCATCTTTAATAAACCCATCCCAATTTCCAAGATAAGTTTCATCTACTTGAATTTGTGGTTCAGAATCTATCCGATGTGATGAATGATAAGGACAGCCACATAAAACTATGATGAGGCTGATTCCTGTAAAAATTAAAAATAGTACAGGTGAAAGTTTTCTATAAGCGGCTTCAGATTGGGGCATTCGGAATTTAAATTAATAAATCCTTTTTAAAAATTCAAGCATTTTAGCCCTTATTTTATAGGAAAATTATTCTAAATGGTTGGAATTGAGCGTTTTCCATAATAAATCCTTTAGTTGCTGCAATTGATATCCGGTTATTGAAGAAATAAATAAATGTGGGATATTTTTAGGAAGCTCGGCAGCTATGGCTGTTTTAAGTTCGTCATCAAGCATGTCTGATTTACTGACGGCAATTACAAAATCTTTTTGAAGCATTTCCGGATTGTATTTTTCCAGCTCTAATTTTAAGATTTCAAATTCTTTTCGATGGTCTTTACTATCGGCAGGTATCAGAAAAAGGAGGATCGCATTTCTTTCGATGTGACGTAGAAAACGATGACCCAGACCTTTACCTTCTGCAGCACCTTCAATAATTCCTGGCAAATCGGCCATACAAAAGCTCCTAGAATCTCTATATTCTACCATTCCTAACTGGGGAACTAAAGTGGTAAAAGCATAGTCTGCAATTTTGGGTTTGGCTGCGGTAATGCACGAAAGTAATGTAGATTTTCCTGCATTGGGGAAGCCCACCAGTCCTACATCGGCGAGTACTTTTAATTCAAGCACTTTTATTCCTTCAACGCCTTCTTCTCCGGGTTGCGCATATTCGGGAGCCTGATTGGTGGAAGTTTTAAAATTACTGTTGCCCAATCCACCCCGTCCTCCTTTCATTAAAATAATTTCCTGCCCATGTTCAAGTATTTCTGCTTCAATAATGTCCGATCCTTCAGATTTTGCTATAGTACCCAACGGAACTTCTATGATGATATCTTTTCCACTTCTGCCACTGCAGTTATTGCCAGCACCATTTCCACCATCTTCAGCCAGTACATTTTTAAAATAACGAAGATGGAGTAAGGTCCAAAGCTGCGAATTGCCTTTGAGAATAATATGGGCGCCTCGTCCACCATCACCACCGTCGGGACCGCCCATTGCGGTAAGTTTGTTGCGCATAAAATGCTTGCTACCTGCACCACCATGTCCGCTGCGGCAGAAAATATTAATTTGATCTACAAAATTCGACTTATCCATTGTGGGGCAAAGGTAACAAAAGCGAAAAGGTTTAAAGGGAAAGATTTTTAATGGGGATAGGGTTGAATAATTGGAGAGGTGAAAGTTGAGATATCGCAATATTACGTCTACAGCATCCACATAATTAAATTTCCAGACTGATATTTCTTTAGGGGAAAGATATTTTATTTACTAGGCTATTTTTACACACATTCGTTTTTTCAAAAAGGTAATGGAATTACTAAAAAAAGGTTCCAATTTCTTGAAACCTTTTATTCTACTGGGTGGGCCCACTAGGACTTGAACCTAGGACCCTCTGATTATGAGTCAGATCGTCATTAATTTTCCATTGTTTTCCTAATTTAGTAATCTGCTTCTTTTTCTTTTAAAAATCAATACTGTAGACAATATTAAAATAAATTTAGTTTTCAGATAATTTCTTTTCTTTTCTTTTTTTCACCATATTTGTATGCAAATCGTATGCAATTAAATTAGGTGTCCATTACATAATATTAGACCCGATATAAAAATGTATCAACTATGAAGGTAAACACAGCTATAGTTCTGGATATCCGTAAAGCCTTAAAAGATGGAAAGTATCCTGTGAAGCTTCGTGTCACTTATAATCGTACTCAGAAGTATTATGCTGCAAATGCGAATCTCAGTCAAACAGAGTTTGATAAAGTAATGGATGCCAAAGCAAAGGGAAACTTTAAAACTTTAAAGTTAAAGCTAAGTATATTGGAACAAAAGGCGAGTGCAATTATTTCATCTTTATCTACTTTTGATTTTAATTCATTCAAAAAGAAACTCTTCAGTGATGAGAGTGTAAATGATGATGTTTACGCTCACTTCAAAAATAAGATAGCATCACTAAACAAAGACGGCCAAATAGGAACAGCATCAAATTATTTATCAAGTATGAATTCGTTGATGAGGTTCAGAAAAAAACTATCCTTTTTAGATGTAAATGCTGAGTATCTGAAGTCTTATGAAAAATATTTACTTGAGGCGGGAAAATCAATCACTACCGTAGGAATTTACTTACGCCCACTTCGCTCTATTATCAATCAAGCTATTCA
>CANFGZ010000032.1 GCA_947446585.1 Chitinophagaceae bacterium
AACAAACTTACAGCTATCCATGGACGAGAGCTGTATACAATGAACCATTTGTAAACAATGATGGCACTGCTTTTATTTTGAAGAAAACAGACATGAAAGGCGAAGGAAACACCTACTCTATTTTTACTTTTACCGGAAAGGCTTTAAAAGAATACAAAATACAGCTTGATGGAAATAAAAAAGCAATTACTCATGCTTCGGCATTTTCTCCGGAAGGAAATTTTATTGTGGCAGGTTATTACACCGAGGATGCTAAAGTAAAAATAGGATTCGGAACGGCTTATCATGGTTCTTTTATCACGAGCATTGATAAAGCAGGAGAATCAGCTAATTTCAACACAGTAAATCCTTTTGAAAAAAGAAAAGATATCGTTGCCAAAAACATCATCTTCAACGAAAATAAAATTATACTGATGGGCGAAGAATTCTTTACTACTTCAAGATCAGCAGAAAAAGATCCTAAAGTTCCGATGGCTGAACAGGATATGTTTGCCAAAGATTATACTTACAATGCAAACAAAATTTTTATCGACGGATTTGATGCTGCCGGAAAACCTGTTTACAACACTTCAATCAAAAAAGACAATAATTCAAGAAATGATTTTGGAAGATGGAATTCCTATTTTGGTGCAATAATGAAAGGGAAATTATACATCATCTTCAACGACGAAAAATACAAATACGACGAAAAGAAAAAAGCTATCTCTTTCGGCAGTAGCCCAAGAATTGCAGTTTTTGCAACTGTTGATCCAATTACAGGCGTTGCTGCAGACACAAAACCTATTGCAAACTTTCCGGCACTTACAGCAGAGAAGGAACCAGCAATGTATTTGCACCCGGATGTATTGATGAAAATTAGCGATACTCAATGTATTATTAAAGCAGAAAATACTGATTTGTACAGACTGGGGATGGTAGGATTTTAGAGAGGGGGGAGAAGCTGGATACTGGATACTGGATACTGGATACTGGATGATGGATGATGGAAATACAAAATAAAAAACAATCAATAGAACATATCAAACTTCCCCCTTGGGGGAATGAGGGAGCTTCTCACTATGCCAAAACTATCCATCACCACCATACAATCAAATCTTCTCTGGGAGGATAAAGCGGCCAATCTTGTGATGCTCGAATCGAAAATAAAAAGCATCAATGAGAAAACGCATATTGTAGTACTTCCCGAAATGTTTAGCACTGGATTTAGTATGAATTCTGCTGAACTTGCAGAGTCTATGGATGGCATAACTGTTCAATGGATGAAACGCATCTGCAAAGAAAAAAACATTATTCTCACCGGAAGTATTATTATCAAAGAAGAAAATAAATTTTATAACCGATTAATTTGGATGCAGCCTGATGGCAATTTTGGTTATTATGATAAACGACATTTGTTTGGGCTTTCATCTGAACATAATTACTACACTCCCGGTAATAAAAGATTAATCGCAGCTGTAAATGGATGGAAAATAAATCTTCAGGTTTGTTATGATCTCAGATTTCCAGTTTGGGCCAGACAAAGACCTTCTTTAACTGATGAGCAATACGCTGCAGAATTTGATATCCTGATCTATGTAGCCAATTGGCCCGAAAGACGCAATCACGCCTGGAAGTCTTTGCTGATGGCTAGAGCGATAGAAAATCAATCTTATGTTGTAGGGGTAAACAGAATTGGAAAAGATAATAAAGAAATTAATCACAGTGGTGACAGTATGATTATTGGTCCGCTGGGAGAAGTGTTGTATCACAAGTTTAATGAAGAAGATATTTTCACCCTCACGCTGGAAAAAGAAAATCTGGATAAAGTAAGAGCCGATCTTCCTTTTTTAAAAGATGGAGATTACTTCAGCATAATAAATGAATAAAATTACTGGAGTTTCGAAGCGTCGTATATCATCTCTTTCACGACTTGCATTTTCTTGTCATATCCTTTTAGCAATGCATCATAATTGGTAGGGATGTAAATATCAGGGCTAATACCTTTCCCTTTATTGAGATCATCGTGTTTGTATTGAACAACTCTGAATAAGGGCATTCTTATTTTTAGTTTGGTGTGAGGAAGAGTCACATCCGGAATCATAATACCATTATTACCATACCAGCCGCCGCCCGTTTCTTCACCGATTAGTTTTACTCCTTTTTGTGCTTTAATCGTATTTGCAAAAAGACAGGAGGCTGAAAAGCTGGGACCATTGATTAAAACATAAGTGTTTCCATCAAAATGATTTTTTGTTTTGGGCTGATAAAATTTATTCTCATACCGAGTGAGATGATAATTATGATCGGATTTCTTTGTTGTAATTAAAAACAATTCAATATTGTTTAAAAATTTCCATTTAAAATATTTCGAATAAGGAGAAAGCGTTTGGGTTTGTGTAAAAACAGAATCTGCTACTTTAAAAGGTGCTTTGGAAATGTATTTGGTCAATAAAGTAGAAGAATTTACATTCCCTCCACCATTTAATCTGATATCAATTATCAGGTTAGGAATATTTTTCACTTTCATCGTTTTAAAAGATCTTCTGAAAAAAGATCTCAGTCGGGCGTTGGAAAATGTATTCAGTTTCATCACAGCAAATAAACCTGTACTGTCTATTTTGAAAGAACGTAAAGTTTCAACTTTTTTAAATTTAATTTTGGGTTCCCCTTTTTTTTGGTCTGCTTTACTTATTAATGAACTGTCTTGATCAGGTATATACAACGGTATTTTTACAGTCGATAATTGGCCAATAGAATCAATATAAGTAATAGTGTATTCTTTACTGAGTCCGAAAATATATTTATGCAAAACTGGAAAACCCGCACTTAGTCTGATGTAATTTACATTATGCGCATAACCGTCTTCTGGTAAATAATCGAGCATTTGGGATATTACGTTTTTTGCTTCTACTCCATTTATACTTTTTACAATTGTACCTCTTTTAAAAATATTATCGTCTTTTAATAAACTGGCAGTAACGGACATCGTATCATTCCAAATTTTAAACTCAAGTGGAAAAGATGGAAACTTTCTATTTTTCGACCATTTCTCATTGGCTTTACTCATCGATACAGACGTGTGACCACAATGAATTTTATTAATCATCGGGGCCAGTATGTGCCAGGCATAATCCTGTTCGGTCATACTATCTTGTATGCGTTGATAATAAAAATCAAAATAATAATCTATGCTGTCTTTTGAAGTGTACCAGTAAAGAGAAGGATGTTTTGACTCCAGAATATTTTTCATTACTGTATAATCCGACTGAAGATATTCCTTGGGGTATAATTTGCTTCGGGTAAAATTATTTTTATATATCCTGCAGGATTGAAATAAAAACAAAACCATAATAACAAACAGTATCTTCAAATGTCGCATGCGAGTAATAGAATCTATGCATAAAATTAAACTATTTAAGGTAAAAGATAATTTTTATCAGATTGAAATAACATGATTCGAATTGGAAACTTTATTCATACTATGCATTACATTATCGATTACAGATTTTAATTGTTCGTCTTTTTTCTGAATACTTCCTATCAAAGCATAAACGAGTTCTTTATCCATTACATGAGTCTTGGATCCTTCATTATCTGAAAGGGTATATTTTTTTTCATTGAAAGTTTCCTGAGGATCCTTAAAAAGCTGTTCCATTTCTAAACCTAGTGTTATGGCAATATCTTCAAGCTGGCTCATCGTAATATCCGTTAAGTTATTTTCCATGTTACTGATAGCCGCTTCAGAAAGCTTTATTGCTGAAGCCAAGTCTTTCTGTTTGATGTCTTTAATGCTTCTCCACTTTCGGATATTGGATCCAATTTTTATTCTATCATATCCGCCAACATTTGTTTTCTTTTTCATTATTTTAATTTTTTAAATGCAAATATCTTTTGTAATTAAATTTTTACCATAGGAATATCTTCAATAATACAAGAGAAAATAACTGTTTTTTTAGGTTGATTTTCTTCTCCGAATTATGCTGAATAAAATTAGCTTTCCATTGAATATATTTCAGTGATTTTTTCAAATAAATAGTTTTAGTAATTGCAATTTTACATCATCAATGGCCATTGATCGGGGAATGCCGAAAACCGAAAACAAGAGTAAGCAATAACCAAATTCAATGTCACAAGATGATTTAACATGTGACGATTATTAAAACAAAATTTTACCGACATGAAAAAATTCTTTTTTATTATTATGATGCTGGCTTCCATTTCTGGATTTGCTCAGTTAACAAAAACAAGCCCGGATATTACCGACGGTTTTCCTTTCTGTCCGGCAGGAACTTGTCCTTCAATAAATATTTCACTGGATTTATTAAACTTTCACAAACCAAGAACAGGATGTTTGAGTGGACTTGGAATGTGTTTAAAATTTACGGCAAGTGTAACCTGTAATAGTTGTACCGGCAAAGGTTTCATTAAAGCCGATAAAATAAATATTTGGACAAAATTAACCGATCAAACAGCAGAATTACATTTTCCTACAGCTATCAAACTTGAAAAAGGATTTGATAAAACAGATCTTACTACTTTTGATATTGAGGACAAAATGTTGTCTTTTAAATTTTCTAATGGATTAGAGAAATTTGTAAAAGGAGGCGTTTATCCCGTGTCAGTGAGTGGAGATGAGTTTGTGGTTACGTTGAGCCTGTATTAAATACCAACAAGGCAACGTCGGGTTGGCGTTGCCTTTTTTTATATCATAATAAATAAATAACATGAAAAAGATTAAACTTATTTTTTTGTTTTTTTTCTGTCTTGGATTTGTGGCCTGTAAAATGTACACCGTAAAAAAATATCATCTCGAAAGAAATTTTAATTTTAAAGACAGGCAGTCTTTTTTGAATTACCTAAACAAGAAAAATTTATTTGATGAACATCAATTACTTTATCTTGATTCGGCAAGTTATCTGAGTTTCTATTTAGAAAAACTTCAGCAAGACAGCTCTGTTATTTATCAGGGATGTTATCTAAACGACAGCATATGTATCAACAGGAGCCGTTTTCTTTCTGAAAACACTTCCTGCATGGGAAGAATACAAAAAGAAGTGGCCGCCAATCTTTCACTAACAACTTTCCCCGACAGCATTTTAGTAAAAGTGAAAAATATTTCTTCTTACACTTTGAGATATCTGAAAGATGATGCCATTTTTAATATCAGCGCTTATCAAAAGAAGATAAAATTATTTCTTGTTTATACTTACGCTACAGGAACTTATTATGACAGTTTGTATAAAGACATTTTAGCAATTAATAAATTAAATAATTCCAATGCCGATATTTTTATTATCTGCATCGATCCATTACACACTTTAAATTAATTTCCGTGAGTAAACACCTTACCCTTTTAATCATCAGTACTATTTTATTTTTTAATTTAAATGCTCAAAAAATATTCAAACAACAATTAACCTTAGCTGAACCTGCTCAATTAATTCTGAGTAACTATACTACTATCAAATCGTGCAATGATTTAAGTAATCAAAAATTCGACATTAATAATCCTTACACCAATTTACAATTACTGATAGATGAAGAAGAGAAAATTTCTCACATTTTATATCAAACCGATTTTTCAGGTAATATTAGTTTCATTGCCTTAAGCAATAATATTTATGGCCGTTTTAATTGCGAAAATACGGGCTTACTAAGATTTTGTAGTTGTATAAAAAAAATAGATACCCATATTTTCGACTCGGAAAAATCAGAAGGAATGATAGATTGTATTTTAAATCAGCTGAATTTTTGTAAAGAATAAAAATCAGTTTATGATTTGATGTGGTTCCATCCCTGCGCAATCAATTGGTGCTTATTTCCGGCTCTTGTTATGAGATGCTTACCTTCTGAGGCTTCTGTAATATAGCCAATAACAGAAATCGAAGGATTGATTTTTATCTTTTCATAATCAGCCTGAGAAACAGTAAAAAGTAATTCATAATCTTCCCCTCCACTTAATGCACAAGCCGTAGGATCAATTTCAAGTTTGTAAGCAAACGCTTTAGCTTCTTCATTGAAAGGAAATTTGTCTTCATATAAAATACACCCCACATTGCTTTCTTTGCAGATATGCAAGATATCGCTGCTCAGTCCATCACTTATATCAATCATACTCGTGGGAACAATTTCCGATTCTGCAAAATATTCAATAATGTCTTTTCTGGCTTCTGGTTTCAATAGTCTGCCAACAATGAGTGCCTGGCCTTCCAAATCAGGTTGTGCGCCGGTTTCTTCAAATATTTTTTTCTCTCTTTCCAATAACGTCAATCCAAGAAATGCTGATCCTAATTCACCACTGACACAAATTAAATCATTGACATGTGCGCCACTTCTCTTCACAAAACTATCTGGAATTACTTCTCCAACAGCAGTTATACTAATAATAAATCCTTTTTGAGAAGTGCTGGTATCTCCGCCAATCAAATCAACATGATAGGCTTCGCAAGCTGCATTAACACCAGCATAAAATTCATCGAGCGCTTCCAAGCTGAATCTGTTGCTGAAACCAATGTTTAATAATATCTGAGTTGGTGTAGCATTCATTGCATAAATATCACTCAGGTTCACAATTACTGATTTGTATCCTAAGTGTTTTAAAGGGGTATACGACAAATCAAAATGAATGCCTTCAATCAACAAGTCTGTAGATAATACAGTTTGTCTTCCGAAATGATCAATCACTGCACCATCATCTCCTACACCGAGAACTGTAGAAGCATTTTTGAATTCGATATTTTTAGTAAGATGTTCAATTAATCCGAATTCTCCGAGAGCACCTATTTCTGTTCTTTGATCCATTATACTATTTTTAAAATGTAATTATTATTTTTCTCCTCTTACATAGGCGAGAAGCTCCTCATGAATTTTTCCGTTGGTGGCAAGTAAATGAGGTTGATAAGGCGAATAATAATTCCCTTCGAAATCGGTTACTTTTCCACCGGCTTCTTCAACCATCAAAAATCCTGCTGCACTATCCCATGCCTGTAGTTTATGTTCATAAAATCCATCAAAACGCCCTGCTGCAACCCAGCAAAGATCTATTGCGGCACTGCCTAATCTTCTTACGGGAATGCCTTGACGAACCAGTTTGGAAAACACCTGTAAAGGACCGTTAGGACTATCTAGATAAGTATATGGAAAACCTGTTACCAAACAGCTTTTTATAACCGTGTCTTTCTGACTCACATGAATTTGTTTGTCGTTCAAAAAAGCACCTAAGCCTTTTTGTGCGAAATACAATTCATTCATAAAAGGATTATACACAGCACCTAAAATCATTTTTCCATCTTTTTCCAAACCAATACTCACACAACAAATTGGAATGCCCGTAGAGAAATTTACAGTTCCGTCAATTGGATCTATTATCCATTTAAACTCACTGTCAGATTTAATTTCACCCGTTTCTTCACTTAAAATAAAATGATCCGGAAAATCGTTCTGTATTACTGTTATTATGGCTTTTTCTGCAGCATGATCCGCTTCAGTAACGAGATTGTTAATCCCTTCTTTAGTAGTGATTTTGAAATTACCATTGAAATAATGTTGTAATTGAACAGCTCCTGCCTGAACGGCATTCAGCAACGTATTTTTATACATGCCGCAAAGATAATGATTTAACGATTTATGATTTCGCACTCTTATCTCAAAATATACATCGTCGAATCTTTTTTTTGATGATTGGTTTAAAACTGCGTAATTCGTGTTCAAATAAACAATTTGAAACTCTCGATCATCATTGTTAATTATAATGTCAAATATTTTCTGGAGCATTGTCTTTGCTCTGTGAGAAAAGCATGTAAAAATATTGATGCTGAAATTTTTGTTGTTGATAACGCTTCAACAGATGGAAGTAAAGCTTATTTGGAAGGGCGGTTTTCAGAAGTAAAATATTTTTGGAACGAAGCCAATCTTGGTTTTGCAAAAGCCAATAATCTGGCGCTCAAAGAAACCAAAGGAGATTGTGTGTTGTTTTTAAATCCCGATACCATTGTTGCGGAAGATTGTTTTGAAAAATGTCTGCATTTTTTTTCTACTCATGCAGATTGTGGCGCCATTGGTGTACACATGATTGATGGTGCCGGAAATTTTCTTAAAGAAAGTAAACGTTCTTTCCCAACACCAATGGCTTCTTTTTATAAAATGACCGGACTTTGCAAAATTTTTCCCGAGTCAAAACAATTCGCAAAATATTATGCCGGCCATTTGGATGAATACAAAACAGCATCTGTTGAAGTACTTTCCGGCGCATTCATGATGTTGTCCAGAAAAGGATGAAACAGAGTTGTAGGTTTTGATGAAGATTATTTTATGTATGGCGAAGATATCGACCTCAGCTATAGAATAAAAAAAACAGGTTTTAAAAATTATTATTTTGCCGAAACAGATATCATTCACTTTAAGGGAGAAAGTACTCAAAAAAACACTCCGGATTATTTGAAATATTTTTATGGCGCTATGAAAATGTTTGTGAAAAAACACTACTCAGAAAAAAAGGCAACGCAATTGCTTATGTATAGCGCTGTTTCTGTCAGCCGGTTTTTTTCGGGAATAAAACGTATGTTTTTAAACGCTTTTAATAAGAAGGCTATTCAGCGAAAAGTCTCTTCCTTACTCATTGTAGCCGGACATCAGCGTTTCAACGAAATGATTCAGCTGATCAAATTTTCAAAAAAACCTTTTGTGATCAGTGGAAGAATTACCGCTACTCATAGTGATAATGAATTGGCAAATGGAAATTTGAAAAATCTTGCGACGGTAATCAAAAAAGAAAAAATAAATTATGTTTTATTCTGTCAACAGGAAATGAGCTATTTTATGATTATTGATATGTTTATGAAATACAGAAGTCAATCTGGATTTTTGATTCATTCCCTGAATTGTGGTTCTATTATTGGAAGTAATAAAAAAGATGAAAGAGGAATAATTATTGCAGAAGAATAATTATAAATTACTAAGCCAGTCAAATATACATCTCCTATTCATTTCTGTTATTGAAGGTAATTTGAATTCAAATTCATTGGCTTTTTTAATTTCATTTTTTAAATTGAAATGGTTCTGCGAAACGGTATAAAAATAATGATGTTGAAATAAATGTGTAGCGAGATATTCTTGTTCTGTCTGGCCGGGTGTTGGAACCAGGATTGCTTTTTGTTGAATAGTAAGCAAATCCATAATTGTTGAATACCCTGATCTTGCTATTACCATTTCCGATTCCTCTAATAACCTGTTCAATTCTTTTCCGGTTAAATGATGATGCTGAATTACATTTTTATAGGGTAATAATAACGGTTTTTTTTGCTGTGGTAACCCTCGAACGAGTGTAACGGGAAAATTTATTTCCTTCAATTGTTCAACAATGATATTTTCAAAAAGGGTGCGCTGAGGTTCGGGACCAGATAAAAGAATGGTGAGTGGCATTCTTTTTTGTTCTGAATTTTTTTTAAACCGCGAAAGTACACCCAAATACTTCACTGGAATTTTTGGTAAATGCAAAGGATGAGAAAGTTTACCAGCAAAATTGTTTTCTGTGGCTTCATCAGGAATCCAGCATTCATTAAACTTATAGATAAAATGATAATTGATTTTTTGAATCAAGGCATCCATCCATTTCCAACCTGAATGTATCCGCAGCTGATGTGTGATAAAAACCGAACTGCATTTTTTATGATAAAAACCCAGTCGATTGTCACTTATAATTCCATTTATTTCATATTCAGGAACTATTTTCTTTAAAAACCGATGTTCCCTTCTAGCAGCCTGATAAATTTTAGGTAGCTGTAATATCATTTTTAATATAAATCCTTTTTTATGCGCATTATATTTTATTTGGTATCCTCGCAGAGACAATATTTTTATTTCAGGGAATTCCTGTTGAATTAATACTGAAACCGGGCCTTCGCCACAAACAATTACCTCGATATTCTGTTTATGAAATTCATGAATCAGAGGTATGCAACGGGTTGCATGACCAAGGCCCCAATCAAGCGGACCGAGAAGAATTCTAATTTTGGCCAGATTTTTGTTACTATTTAAAAGAATTTCCAAAATAAAACAATATTTTTAAGTAAAATTAGTTTAATTTGTACCTATATTAATATGAAAGCTACTTTTAAATTAATAACAATTTTGTTGCTGATCATTTGCATAGCTACTGCAGGATGCGCTTCTAAAAGAGTATTTTGTGGTTGTCCAAATGAGCATGGAATGGTTGGCTACAAGTAGTAACCCCCCCAAACAATGAATAAATCAAACCGCGACTTGCTGGTTTTATTTAAACAAGAATTAATGACGCCACAAGCTATCGAACAAGAAATCGGTTGGCTGCATGAGTTATTGTTTAATGTAGAAAGACTAGATAATTTCGTTTCAGCTCATGAGTTGATTGATCTAAACAAATACAAGATCCTCAACGACAGTTTTGAAATTAAAAGAATTATCAGAAGTAAGAAAGAAAAACCATTTGTATTTTTGAATAATGTAAATTAACATTATTTCAATGCAGTCAGCGCATCTCTTAAATTATTAATCACCTCTTTTATATCTTCCTTTTTACAGCACCCAATACTTAGTCTATACCAGTTGCTTTCTTTATCCGCACCAAAAAATCCAAAAGGAACCAACGCCAACTTTGCTTTGTTTAAAATATAATTTGTTACTGCTTCCTGATTGGAAATTATTTCTCCCTCTGCAGTTGTTTTTCCTTTGAGATTAATTTGTACAGTAAGATAAATTGCTGCCTCAGGCTCAATGGCATCAACTGAAAATCCTTCCGATTTCAATTGCATAAACCCCTTGTAAAGATTGTTCAGTCTGTAAATAACTTCATTTTTAATCTGAGTAAGAAAATCATCCACCGCATTTTTATTCATTAAAAAACGAGCGGTTGCTTTTTGTTCGGCCATTGGAGCCCAGGAACCCACATGACTATTAATCGCTTTCATTTTTGTAATGAGTTGTTCTGGACCCATAGACCAACCTACTCTTACGCCTGTGGCGGCAAAAGACTTGCTGATACCATCCACAAATATGGTATAGTCTCTCATTTGGGGTCGAAGCGAAACAGGGTTGTAATGAACAAAATCACCAAAAGTTAGGGTCCAGTATATTTGGTCATACATCACATATAACTTCTTCTCCCCTTCACCTCTGCTTTGATTTTCTTTAATTACCATGTCGCATATTTCTTCCAGGTCTTTCTTTGTAAAAACAGTTCCTGTTGGATTCAATGGCGAACAAAGCGCCAATAAAGTTGCTCCTTTAATATGCGGCTCAATCTGTGAAGCAAAAGGCATGAAATTATGTTCACTTTTTGTTTCAATACGAATATGCTGTGCTTCGGTAAAATGAGCATAATGATTATTATTCCAGCTGGGAACCGGATAAATGACTTTGTCTCCTCTATCTACGATACTTCTGAAAATTGAATAAATTAGCGGTCTGCCCCCATTGGAAATCAGTATTTCACTAGATGAATATTTTAATCCTTCCTTTCTTTCAATAAATTCCGAAACTGCATTTCGCAAATCCATCTCTCCTTCTGAGGCTGGATATGTGGTAAATCCCTCATTATAAGCTTTAATGATTTCTTCTTTAAGCAGTTCAGGAATAGGAAACTGTGAGGAATCAAAGTCACCAATCGTATAATTATATATATGGTTGCCTTCTTTAATTTTTTCTTTAATTATTGCACCTATGCGAACAATTTCTGATCCGATTAAGGTTTCAGCAAGCTGACTGAATTTATGATTGACCATTTTTTATAATTATCTGCTTTAAAACAACAAAAGTAAAGTTTAGGATGCGCAAAACAAAAATTTGAAGGGTTTAGAAATAAAATTTAGTCTTATCAAAGGCGTTTATAAGAATTTACTAATTCGTGTTGATTTTAAACCATATCTAAAAAATGCTTAAAATCGGTAAGAATTATAAGGTTTTTGATAAAAAACACTCAATAAGAGCAAAATTCGTGTTTGAGGCTTATATTTGCAAGCATGGTTTTTGTTTTAAAAGCGATATATTATTTCTATTAATTGCTTAATCATGTCTGAATTTCGTTTTAGGATAATTTCATACTGAATATTTTTTATCGTTATGTTTAATTTAATACTTTTTGGTCCTCCGGGCAGTGGAAAAGGTACGCAAAGCGAAAAACTAATTGCCAGATTTGGCCTAAAGCATCTGAGCACAGGTGATTTGCTGCGTTCAGAAATTGCAAAACAAACTGCTCTCGGGGTTGAGGCCAAAAAAGTAATGGATAAAGGAGAATTGGTACCAGACGAGGTGGTCATTGGAATGATAAGTTCTGCGATTGACCATAATGCTAATGTAAAAGGCTTTTTATTTGATGGTTTCCCCCGCACAGCTGCTCAGGCAGAGGCTTTGGATAAATTACTGGCTTTAAAAAAGGCCCCCATTGCCGTCATGCTTGCGCTTGAAGTCAGTGAAGAAGAACTGGTTAAAAGACTCATGAAAAGAGGTGAAACAAGTGGAAGAAGCGATGACACCAACGAAAGTGTAATCAGGGCCAGAATTGCTGAATATCACAAAAAAACAGCCGTTGTTGCCGATTATTATAGAAAATTTGATAAAGTAACAATGATTGAAGGCGAAGGAAGTATTGATGAGATTTTCTCAAGCCTCTGTGAAGTTATTGATAGCAAAATCTAATTCTTACAGCTCTGCTCTGCCAATTTTTTGCAATGAACAAGTCCCAGTTTTTAAAAATTGACCTTTTCAACCATTTACAAAGGCTATCAGAGCATAAAAAGCCTGTTTGGGGCAAAATGAATGCCCGTCAAATGGTTGAACATCTTGCTTTTTTTATCGATATTTCTACCGAAAAGACCATTTTCCCGCTTTCTGTTCCGGAATCAGATTTACCTAAGTATAAGGCATTTCTTATGAGTGAAAAGCAATTCAGAGAAAATACCAAGGCTCCATCAAACGTATTAGGGGAAGAGACGGTGCCAATTTTATATCCAGACCTTCAAACCTCGATTTTAGTTTTACAAAGTTCTGTTAATCAATTTTTTAGCTTTTTTAAAGATAACCCCGAAAAAAATCCCCTCCATCCTGCGTTTGGTCACTTGAATTTTGATGAATGGCTGATACTTCACTATAAACATGCAACACATCACCTTCGACAGTTTGAATTAATCGCTTAATTATTAGCGATTTGGATAATTAATTTTTATCTTGTGTGTATAATAAAATACATTGCTTTAGCAGGTATAATTACATTCTAATGCACTCCGAAAATACCTTTGTATCAAAATAATTTTATGATTAAACTCGGGAATTTCATTCAGGGAAAGTGGATTGAAGGAGATGGTGATGGAAAATTACTTTTTAATGCTGTTAATGGAAGTCCGATTTACGCTGCAAGTGCTGAAGGCATAGATTTTTCGGCCGCTTTAAAATATGCCAGAGAAACAGGAAATCCGGCTTTACGAAAAATGACTTTCCAGGAAAGAGGAAGAATGCTCCGTTCGCTGGCGTTATATCTACTTGAAAGAAAAGAAAAATTTTACGCAATAAGTTTTCAAACAGGTGCTACGCGAATAGACAGCTGGATTGATATTGAAGGGGGCATTGGAAATTTGTTTTCAAATGCTTCACTTCGCCGTAAGCTCCCTGATGAAACCTTTACCCTTGATGGTGACCCAATTGTACTTGGTAAGCAAAATACTTTTATGGGGCATCATATTCTCGTTCCAAAAGAAGGTGTAGCCATTCATATCAATGCTTATAACTTTCCGGTATGGGGTATGCTTGAAAAAATTGCAGTTAACTTACTTGCAGGTGTACCCGCAATTGTTAAACCTGCAACAGTAACTTCATTTCTTACTGAAGCTGTTGTAAGAGAAATTATTGCTTCAGGAATTCTTCCACATGGAGCCTTACAATTAATCTGCGGAAGTGCCGGTGATCTCTTGAAACATGTAATGTCACAAGATGTAGTCACTTTTACAGGTTCTGCACATACAGGGCTTTTATTAAAATCACATCCAAACATTCTTGCAGAAAGTGTTCCTTTTAATATGGAAGCTGATTCTCTCAATTGTATAGTATTGGGTGAAGATGTTGCTCCCGGACAGAATGAATGGGATTTGTTTATCAAAGAAGTAAAAAAAGAAATGACCGTTAAAGCCGGACAAAAATGTACAGCAGTTCGAAGAATTTTTGTTCCTGAAAATAAAATGGAAGATGTTTGGAAATCTTTAAAATCGGAGTTGGAAAAAACAGTAATTGGTAATCCAATGAATGAAAAAGTGAGAATGGGTTCACTTGCAGGTAATGAACAACGTGATGAAGTTAAAACACAAGTACAAAAACTACTCGCCTCCTCAGAAATAATATACGGTTCAATGGACAGTGTAACAGTTGTTGATGCAGATGCTCAACAAGGCGCATTTTTAAGTCCGATGTTACTGTTGAATAAAACACCTTTTTCTTCTGATGAGCCTCATAACATTGAAGCTTTCGGGCCTGTGAGCACCATCATGCCATACAATAACATAGATGAAGCGATACTACTAAGTAAAAAAGGCAAAGGAAGTTTATGTTCCTCAATAGTTACGAACAGCAGTGCATTGGCAAAGCAATATGTATTAGGGGCAGCCAGTTACCATGGAAGAATTCTGGTGCTCAACAATGAATGTGCTAAAGAGAGTACAGGTCATGGTTCTCCATTGCCCTTGCTTGTTCACGGCGGACCCGGAAGAGCTGGTGGTGGCGAAGAAATGGGTGGATTGAGAGGGGTAAAGCACTATCTGCAACGTACTGCAATTCAAGGGTCGCCAACAATGATAACGGCAATTAGTAACGTTTTTCAGCCTAATGCGAAAGGAAATATCAGCGATGTACATCCATTTAAAAAATATTTTGAAGACCTGAAAATTGGAGATCAGATTGTAACTGAAAAAAGATTAATCACTTCAGAAGATATTACTCGATTTGCAGATTTAAGCGGTGATCATTTTTATGCACACATGATTGAAACAGAGTTTAACGGAACGATGTTTGAAGAACAGGTAGCTCATGGTTACTTTATCATGAGTGCTGCTGCAGGTTTATTTGTAGACAGTTATGAAAAAAATCCGGTTTTACTGAATTATGGAATTGATGAATTAAGATTTACAAAACCAGTTTATGCAGGAGCTTCACTTTACATTCGTTTTACTTGTAAAGAAAAAATAGCTCAAGAAATGAAAGAAATAAATCCTGAAGTTCCAATGCTCAGAGGTGCTGATATTCCGAAAGGGATTGTAAAATGGCTGGTGGAAATGTTTGATAATACTGATGAAATAGTAGGAATCGCTACTATTTTAACAATGGTTCAAATGAAAAATTTATAATAAATCAAGTGAAATGTTCAATACTATTTTTCACTTGAAATTAAAGTACCATAATTATGATAGCACAAATAACAGATGGGCATGTGTTGTCCTCAACGAATAATGGAATTACAACAATAGTGTTTTTTCATCCACAGAGCAATTCGCTTCCTGGAAAAATATTAGAACAACTTGCTTTAGAAATTCATGCTGCAGGAAAGAATAATGAATGTTCTGTTATTGTTATAAAAAGTGAAGGAGAAAAAGCATTTTGTGCAGGTGCTTCTTTTGATGAATTGCTACAAATCAATAATGAAGAAGCAGGTTTGAAATTTTTTAGTGGTTTTGCAAATGTGATTAATGCAATAAGAGTAAATAATAAATTTGTTATTGCCCGTATTCAGGGAAAATGTGTAGGCGGTGGTGTAGGAATTGCCGCAGCAGCTGATTATTCAATTGCTTTACATACTGCTGATGTAAAACTCAGTGAACTTGCTGTTGGTATTGGTCCTTTTGTTGTGGGCCCGGCTATAGAAAGAAAAATAGGCACGAGTGCATTTTCTGCATTGTCTATTGATGCAACTTCATGGAGAAATAGTTCCTGGGCACAATCAAATG
>CANFGZ010000033.1 GCA_947446585.1 Chitinophagaceae bacterium
GGGAGAGAGTCCGTAGGGTTTTTAGTAACTGTTAAACAATTACTTGAAAATCCTTCTTTGATGTTGTTTGGTAAAGATCCCATTGAAGCGTTACTTGAATTATAATTCATTTTTAAATGTATAGTCCCGCTTATTGGCGGGATTTTTTATGAGCAGATTTCATTCTTATATAACTTCAGCTAAAACCATTATTGAGTCTTATAAAGGGGGAACTCCATTGACGCATCACCTGAAACTTTTTTTTCAAACAGATAAAAAATATGGATCAAGGGATCGAAAATCGGTTTCGGCAATATGTTACCATTATTACAGATGCGCATATCTTTTTACAGAGGATGATTCATTTGAAGACAAAATCACCAAAGCAACATTCTTGTGTGAGTTGGAAGATAACGAGCTTTTAAAAGCAGTTGCACCCGAATTAAATGAATTCATTGCCTTTAACGTAACCGACAAACTGGAATATCTGAATATCAGTTTAAGCCGGCTGTTTAAATTTGATCATGAGCTTTCTGAAATGATTGATAAAAAGGCGTACATCCTTTCTTTTTTTATTCAACCCGATCTTTTTTTGCGGATCAGACCTAAAAGGAAGGCAAATGTATTGGAGTCGTTGAAAAAGTCTAATATAGATTTTACAATAATAGGAGAGGATACGCTTCAATTAAATAATGGCAATTCGGTAGAAAATTGTTTGCAAATCAATAAGGATGTAGTTATACAGGATATGAACTCTCAAAGAGTGTTTGATTTTTTCAAAAAAGAAAGAGATGCAGATAAATTGGAAACACTTTGGGATTGTTGTGCAGCAAGTGGAGGAAAGTCGATATTGTTGTTTGATTTATGTCAGGGTAAAATAAAAATAACGGTGAGTGATATCCGTGAAAATATTTTAACCAATTTGCAATTGAGATTTAAAGATGCCGGAATAAACATACAAAAGAAATTTGTTCAGGATTTATCAAAGAAGTCGGGCTTGCTGTTGGATGATAAATTTTCAATTATAGTATGTGATGCTCCCTGCAGTGGAAGCGGAACCTGGAGTAGAACTCCTGAACAATATTTTAGTTTTGAGAACGAGCAGCTGGCATTGTTTGCAGAACAGCAAAAAAACATTATTATCAACACTATTCCTCATCTTGCAAAAGATAGTTGGTTTGTTTATATAACTTGCTCTGTGTTTAAATCTGAAAATGAAGACATGGTTAATTTTATTCAGAACAATTTCTCTTGTCAGTTACTGGAAATGAAATATTTAAAAGGTTATGAAACTAAATCAGATACGCTTTTTGTAGCGTTTTTTAAAAATTAATTACTGCTTAATTATTTTCTGGGTCCTTTCTTTTTTGTCGTCGAGAAATACCGTTACAAAATAAGTTCCGCTGCTGAATTTTGAAAGATCGATTAATGTATTACTGCTTCCGATAGTTTGTGGAAATGAAGTTGTGTATACTTTTTGACCGGCAGCGTTGTGAATTACAATGTTAACTTTGACATTGGTAATTCGATCCATTTTAATGTTTAGAAAATCAATAATAGGATTTGGGGTAATCAAAAGATTGTTTGTAGTGGGCACAATAACCGTGCAATTGACATTGTAATTCAAAATGACACTGTCTATGAAAAAGCTGGTATCGCTGTCAATAATCATTTTATATCTGTAGGAAATTGTGCTATAGTTCGTTCCCGTTAGGTCATCAACATAGGTAAAAAAATGTTGTCCATAAGGCTCATAATTATGAATCGAATTAATTAATGAATAATTGTTTTCTCCAGGCAGTTTTCTTTCGATTTCTATTGTCATTGTGCTGTCTGTTTTAATAGACAAATCAAGGTTTACTTTGCAGTCATTAAAAGCGCTGTGATTCACAGAAAAATATTTTTGTAAACGTACAAAGGCATTCATTGCATTGGGAATACCATATCCAATTCTATTATTGGGGTTGTTGTAAACAGAACCGCTTTTTTCGAGTGCATCTATAATTTGCATATTAGAAGCTTCAGGAAATGCTTGCCATAAACAAGTTGAAATGCCAGCCATATTTGGACAGGCATAAGAAGTACCACTGCCATAAGAAGGTAATCCTGTGTTGCTGTTTGCTACTACCGCAGATCTTCCCACAGCCGCCAAATTAGGATTAGTTCTTCCATCGCTGCTTGGGCCATAACTGCTAAAACTGGCAACAGCACCAAGAGTGTCTACAGCTGCAATAGATAAGCAACTGTCGGCATCAGCAGGTGTGCTTATATAGTGCCAGGAGCTGTTTCCTTCATTGCCGGCAGCTATATGCATAAGCAAACCTTTTTTTGCAGCAAGAGTAACAGCCTTTGCACTCATCGTGGTATGACCATTCATGTTGTTGTAAGTGTAATCGAATGAAGGATCACTGAATAAGGTATAGCCTAATGAAATTGAACAGACGTCCACGCCTAAACTATCTGCCTTCTCTGCACCTGCAGATAAATTATGTTCTTCAATTGGATATTCACTATAAACATCTTCGGTTCTGAATAAATAGAAAGAAGTTTTAGGTGCAGTGCCAATAAAGACTCCGGGTAAGTCTGCGGCAATTGTACTCAGGCAATGCATACCGTGAGAATCGTCTTCAGAAACACTTTCTTCACGATCTACAAAATCCCAAGTACCTAAAATTTGATTGTTAGTTATAGCACTGTCAAATGTTGGCAGAATATTATAATGATAAAAACCGGCGTCAATTAAAGCAAGTTGCATGCCTTCTCCACGGAAACCATGGTTGTGAAGAAATTGGCCATGGTGTAATCTTACTTGTCCATCAGATAATCCATAATCAAAAAAATTATTTCCGGTAATTCTTCCGGTATTCAAAGTGGTTGTTGGGTCGGTTAAGCTGTCTTTAAGAATTTTATTAAAACCGCTGGTAACATTTCTTGAAGCAATAGGAACAGCAGATTCTACAAAGGGCATCATTTGTATTTTAGCTAAAGCAACAGCATCTGTTGTAAAAATAGAAACCTGATTAAGCCATTTCGAAACATTTAATATCATTACATCTCCAGCTAATCTTACACTGTCAACATATCTTGGAGTAATGGGTAAATCAGTACTGTCTATATTTATATTATATCGTGCTCTTCTATCCAACGCCCTTTGTGAAAGAAATTGAGCAGGATTATTTAAAGAATAAGGGTTGGTTGCTTTGTCATTAAATCTAATAAGATATCTGTTATATTGGCTATAACTTTGTGAAGAAATTAAAAAACATAAGAATAATTGACAAATTCTGTTCATATAGTTGTTTGTATCTTGAAAAACTTTATGCTTTGTATCTAAAAGATGAAATCAAAAAACTACTTACTGTCATAGGCCCATTTAACCAATGTTGCACCCCAGGTAAAACCTCCTCCAAATGCGGCAAGGATAATGTTATCACCTTTCTTTAATTTGCTTTCCCATTCCCATAAACAAAGCGGAATAGTTGCAGCTGTAGTGTTGCCATACTTGTTAATGTTTATCATTACTTTTTCTTTTGGCAAACTCATCCTGTTGGCGGTGGCATCAATAATTCTGAGGTTGGCCTGATGAGGTACCAGCCAGGAAATATCATCACCGGTTAAATTATTTCTTTGCATCAGTTCGTAACTGACATCAGCCATTCCTTTTACGGCAAATTTGAATACAGATTGTCCTTCCTGATAAACATAGTGTTCTTTTGCAGCAACGGTTTCAGTAGAGGCGGGCTTCAAAGATCCACCTGCTTTCATGTGAAGAAATTGTCTTCCACTGCCATCACTTTTTAATATGCTATCCATAACTCCTATTGGGTCCTGTGTAGGTTCCAATAACACGGCTCCGGCTCCATCCCCAAAAATTACACAAGTCGTTCTGTCTGTATAATCAACAATAGCGCTCATTTTATCAACTCCCACAACAATTACTTTTTTGTATCTGCCAGATTCAATTAATGAGGATCCTACAGTTAGGGCATATAAAAAACCAGAGCATGCAGCGCTTATATCAAAACCAAACGCGTTTTTAAGTCCGGATTTATCTCCAATAATATTGGCTGTAGCGGGAAAGACCATATCTGGAGTTACTGTAGCGCATATAATACAATCAATTTCATCAGGAGAAATGCCGCGTTTTTTTAACAAATCATTTACAGCTTCAAATCCCATATCACTGCTTCCTAGGCCTTCTCCTTTCAAAATCCTTCTTTCATCAATACCTGTTCTGGTCTTGATCCACTCATCTGTAGTATCAATCATGGTTTCAAGGATTTTATTGGTTAATCTGTATTCAGGGACGTAGGCACCAACTGCAGTAATTGCAGCATTAATTTTCTCCATAGTTGAATTTTTTTGAGGGTTTTATGATTGTAAAATTAATGGAAAAAATCTTCAAGTACTTTTTAATATGCTGGCTGACAAATTATTCTTATTTTCGCTACTAACTGAATAGAATTATGTACGCGTATCTGAATGGAAAATTTACTTTTAAAAGTCCGGCTCAGATTTATATTGATGTCAATGGTGTAGGCTATGAAGTAAATATTAGTTTAAATACTTACGCTGCGATACAAAACCTGACAGAAGGAAAATTGTTTACTCACCTTCAGGTTAAAGAAGATGGGCATGTGATTTTTGGTTTTTTTGATAAGCAGGAAAAAGATATTTTTCTATTGCTGATTAGTGTTTCCGGAGTGGGCGCTTCAACAGCTAGGATGATGCTTTCGGCAATAAAGCCCGAAGAAATAAATCTAGCAATTGTACAAGGAAACATAAAATTACTGGAAAGCGTTAAAGGGATTGGGAAAAAAACCGCAGAACGACTGGTTTTGGAATTAAGAGATAAAGTGGGCAAATACCTTCCGCAATCCGAAACATCAATGATGATTGTAAATAGTCTGGAACAAGATGCAGTGATTGCTTTAACAGCGTTGGGGATTTCAAAAGCACAGGCCGAGCAGGCCATTCAGAAAGTTATTCGAATAGAACCAGGATCTCATAATTTAGAAGGACTCATAAAAAAAGCATTAAAAGCCATTTGATAAAAATCTACATTAACCGTTTTGCTGAATGTTTTTTAAACAAAAAATTATCCATACACTAATGAGATTAGCGGTATGTCTGGCTTTGTTTTTAGTCTTCGATGTAAACAATTCATTCGGAGGTTCTGGCATTTCCAACTCTATACAAGATACTTCTGTTAATCCATCAATTATCAGTTTACCTTATCCGATTTCCGACAGACGGGGAGATAATTTATCGGTAAACAATTATAATTCTTTCAATTCTTTCCAGCCCTCTAATCTTAAGGATTCGATTGTATATGATTACGATTCTAAAAGATATATTGTTTATGAGAAAATCGGAAATCGTTACGTAAGAACACCGATGAGTTATTCATTTAACGAATATTGGGCTATAAAAAATCGTCAGGCAGAAATTTCTTATTTTCAAAAAAGATCAAATACTACCAATATTCTAAATCGAGGAAAATTCCTGAAACCAAAATTATCATTAACCGATGATTTGTTCAACCGGCTTTTTGGGAATGGTAAAATAGATATCACACCTCAGGGAAACGTGGATGTTACTGCAGGATATCAAGGGCAAAAAATTGATAATCCGACTTTACCTGAAAGAGCAAGAAAAAATGGCGGACTGGATTTTCAAATGAATACACAGTTGAATGTTAATGCCAGTATCGGCGATAAACTTAAATTTCCAATAAATTATAATACCCTCGCAAATTTCGATCTCGACAATCAGCTTAAATTAGATTATTCGGGAAAAGATGACGAAATTCTTAAAAGATTTGAGGCAGGTAATGTTACTTTTCCTGCAAAAGGAACATTGATTCCTGGGGCCCAGCAATTATTTGGATTGAAAACCCAGTTGCAATTTGGGAAGTTGTTTATCACGGGTGTGCTGGCTAATCAAAAATCTCAGCGTCAAAGTGTAAATCTGCAAGGGGGTACTGCCGCAACTCCTTTCGAAATTAAGGCAGATGAATACGAAGAAAACAGACATTTTTTAGTTGCACAATATTTTAAAGACAATTACAATAAAGTAATGTCAAACCTTCCAGCTATTACTGCGCCTGTTCAAATTCTTAGGATGGAAGTTTGGGTAACCAATAAAAACGGAACTACTACCGAAACAAGAGACATTGTTGGCTTGGCGGATCTTGGCGAAAAAAATCCTTATATACAGCCCCCTACCATAAATGTGTTGACAGGCCTTACGGTTCCTTTCAATGCATCAAACGATCTTCTTTCAAAGATTTTAAATCAACCAGATGCCAGAAATTCGGCACTGGTATTTAATAATCTTCAGAATCTTGGATTAAACCCGGTTCAGGATTTTGAAAAAACATTTGCAAGAAAATTGGATTCTACGCAATACACTTACAACAGACAATTAGGAATGTTGTCGCTTAGTCAGCCTTTGCAAACTGATGAAGTGCTTGGAGTGGCCTATCAATATTCATTTAATGGAAGAATTTATCAGGTAGGTGAGTTTTCTCAGGATGTTCCTCCAGACAGTACATCTGCATCACAGAAAGTGCTTTTTCTTAAGTTGTTAAAAGCAACTTCACAAAGACCGGCATTGCCTATCTGGCAGCTGATGATGAAAAATGTGTACACCATTGGTTACGGAAATCTTTCTTCAACTGATTTCAAGTTAAATGTTCTATACCAACAGCCAGGGTTAGGGGCTAAAAGATATGCTCCTTTCGGCGACAAAAATTTGGGTGCTCCTATAATTTCTTTAATAAATCTTGATCGTTTGAATAGTCAACTTGATCCTCAGCCGGATGGGGTGTTTGATTATGTAGAAGGATTTACAGTGATTTCACAATATAGCAGAGTTGTTTTTCCGGTACTCGAGCCCTTTGGCAGAGATCTGGCTCCTCAGATTTATAATGTAATTCCAGCTCAGGTTACTGATACCTTGTATTATTATTTATATGATTCAATAAAAGCTGTTGCACAGCAGTACCCTAATTTGAATCGGTTTGTTCTGAAAGGAACAGCAAAGACTTCCGGCTCTTCAGAAATCAGCATTGGATATAATATTCCAAAAGGATCGGTTACGGTTTCAGCAGGAGGCAGAACCTTAATAGAAGGAGTAGACTATGATATTAATTATGATTTAGGTACCATCAAAATGACCAATCAGGCCATTTTGAATGCAGGGCTTCCGGTACAGGTTAATTTTGAAAACAATGCAACTTTTGGTTTGCAACAAAGAAATTATATGGGCCTGCGTTTTGATTACCTGGCCAAAAATAATGCAAAAGAGCAACTGTCTTTTGGAGCTACAATAGTAAGATTGGGTGAACGTCCGTTTTTTACTAAAGTTAATTATGGAGAAGAACCGATCAGAAATACAATGTATGGTGCTGATGTGAATTTCAAAAAAGATGCCCCCCGTATTACCAAAATATTGGATAAGCTTCCTTTCTACAGTACAAATGTTCCATCAACACTTAATGCTTACGGTGAGGGTGCCTTTTTGCAACCCGGCCATGCGCCACAGATAGGAAAGGGTAGTAACGGAGTGATTTATATTGATGATTTTGAGGGATGTAAATCTGGTATTGATCTTAGATTTCCTTTAATCAGTTGGGTTATGTCTTCGGCGCCTGCTCATGCAACAGATCGACTTGGTAATGAATTATTTCCTGAGGCATTACTGAATAATAGTTTGGACTATGGAAAAAGTCGGGCTAAAATTGCCTGGTATCAGATAGAACAAACACTTCAGCAAATTGATGCGCCTAATAATCCAATCAGTGATCGTAATGAATTAAGTGATCCAAGAGTCAGACAGGTTTATCAAAAAGAAATCTTTCCTCAAAAAACAACTGGATTTGGCGAAAGTCAACTGGTTACATTTGATATGGCTTATTACCCTAAAAATGTAGGTCCGTATAATTACGAATCTGATCCGGCTAAAATCAGATCGGATGGAACTTTTGTTGATCCCAAAACTAAATATGGTGGATTAATGAGGAGTATTGATCAATCTGATTTTGAAACCAGTAATATTGAATTCATTGAGTTTTGGATGCAGGATCCTTTTATACTTCCTCAATACAATTCTTCTACCGGAGGCAAACTTTATTTTAATCTGGGAAATATATCAGAAGATGTGTTGAAAGATGGCAGAAGATTTTATGAAAATGGATTGAATACACCAAATGCGCCTTCTCCTGTTGATAATACTGTTTGGGGAAGAGTGCCACGAAATCCTATTCAGGTTACAAATGCATTCAGTAACATACCCGACGATCGTTTATACCAGGACGTTGGGTTTGATGGAATGACGGATACCGCTGAAGTGAATTTTCAAGCTGCATATTTGGCCAGTTTAGCATCCAACTTTGGCACCAACTCTGCAGTTTATCAGAATGCCTTGCGAGATCCTTCAAGTGATGATTATAAAAATTACAGAGATGCAGGATTTTCGGGAAGCGACGGAATTCTTAAAAGATACAAGAGTTATAATGGACCCGAAGGCAACTCACCTATTTCAAATGGTGGTGAATTTTCTTCAGCAGCAACATTGTATCCGGATGCAGAAGATCTGAATAAAGATAATACCCTAAACGAAACAGAAGAATATTTTCAATACATCGTTGATATCAAACCTAAAGATGCTCCAGAAATGCTGATTGGGAATAACTACATTGTTGATAAAAAAGAAGTTCCTATAAATCTGGTTAACGGATCAGTAAGAAATGAAACCTGGTATCAGTTCAGAATTCCTATTGGAAGCTATGACAGAAAAATAGGAAATATACCCGATTTCAAATCAATAAGATTTATGAGAATGTTTCTTACCGGGTTTGAAGACAGTGTTGTTATGCGATTTGGATTACTTCAATTGACCAGAAATATTTGGCGTAAGTTTCAGTATAAAATAGATTCAACCGGCTTGTATTCTCCTACAAGTACAACGCCTTTCAATGTAGAAGCTGTAAACATTGAAGAAAACGATAAAAGAACACCATTGCCTTATCGTACACCAAAAGATATTCAAAGGGTACAAACATTGAGTAATAATGGGGTGAACTTACTTCAAAATGAACAGGCGCTGAGTATGACGTTTTGCAATTTGAGAAAATCGGATGCCAAAGGTGTTTTTCAAACATTTGCCAACAGAGATCTGAGGCAGTTTGGAAAATTATCAATGTATATTCATGCTGAGCAATCTCAAAATCCGGCAAATACTATTGAAGATAAAGATCTTACTGCTGTCATCAGACTGGGTACAGATTTCGTAAGTAATTATTATGAGATTCGAATACCGCTAATGCTTACCCCATTAACTTCAGGAGTGAATCCAGATACGGATCAATACAATGATTCCTTATGGTATCCTTCTAATTCACTTGATGTGGAGTTGGACGTACTTACTAAACTAAAACAAGCCAGAAATCTTTCCAGTGTTTCATTAGGGAGATTGTTTCAACAATTGCAATCTAACGGTCAAACCTATGGGGTTATTGGAAATCCCAATTTAGGGGAAATCAGAGGGATACTTCTTGGTGTTGAAAATTCAAATTCACCTGCAGCTTGTGGACAAATATGGGTTAATGAATTAAGGTTGTCTTCGATTAATGAGCAAGGCGGATTTGCAGTTTTAGGAAGGGTAGATTTAAATTTAGCTGATCTGGGAACAGTATCAGCTTCTGCAAATGCCCATAGCAGAGGCTTTGGAACGCTTGAGCAAAAAGTTGGAGACCGATACAGAGATGATTTTTTACAATTCGATTTGTCTACTAATCTTGAATTAGGAAAGTTGTTGCCTAAAAAATCGGGTATGTCAATTCCGGTTTATGCGAGCTATACGCAATCAACCAGTACACCACAATATGACCCTTATGATCTAGACATCAAATTAAAAGATAAATTAAATACATCGCCAAGATCTCAAAGAGATTCCATCAGAAATAATGCCATCGATTTTAATTCTGTAAAAACTTTGAACTTTACCAATGTCAGAAAAAACAAAACCAATGGGAAGTCGCCTAAAATTTATGACATTGAAAATGTGGATGTTAGTTATTCATTCATAAAAACAGAAAGTCACAATCCGCTTATTGAAAATAATTTGGTGACCAGACACCGGGGCGCAATTGGATATAATTATTCCCCACAACCCAAATATTTTGAGCCCTTCAAGAAAATTTTAGGAAAATCAAAAACTAAGTGGCTCAGTTTAGTGAAAGACATAAACTTCAATTATTTACCATCTCAATTAAGTTTCAGAGCTGATATCAGCCGTCAGTTTGGTGCTATTAGACCAAGAAGTGTGGGTGAAACAAAATATGCTATACCTGAAACTTACGACAAATATTTCACTATGCAGCGGGATTATATTATGAGGTGGAATTTTACAAAGTCAATTAATTTTGATTATACAGCCAGTAATAATTCAAGAATTGATGAGCCTGCAGGAAGAATTGATACCAAAGCAAAAAAAGATACCGTACTCAGGAATTTATTAAAAGGCGGAAGAAACACAATATTTAATCAAACGGCAAATATCTCCTACACGTTGCCTACTGCTAAGTTTCCATTGCTGGATTGGACAACTGTTAATATAAGATATCAGGCAGCTTACAAATGGATTGGCGCATCAAGATTAGCGGTTAATCTGGGTAACTTTTTAGAAAATGGACAGCAAAAAGAAGCAACGGTGCAAATGGATCTAACCAAGATTTATCAGAAATCAAAATGGATAAAACAATTAGATCAGCCTTCCAATAAAGAGGATCAGCAAAAGTGGAGAAATAGAATTACCAAAGTGAAAGATTCGGTGATGACTAAATCAGGAAAAAAGGTTTTAAAGACCAAAAGAATTGTAGATAAATCTGCGATGCCATACGTGAGCAATGGAATGAAAGTTATAGGAAAATTGCTGACCAGTTTAAAGCAGGTGAATTTTACAGCTTCAGAAAATGCAAGTACTCGACTTCCAGGGTATATGGACAGCACTCAATTTATTGGACAGAATTTTAAAAGTCAGTCACCAGGCTTTGATTTTATTATGGGCTGGCAGCCGGATACAAGTTGGCTAAATAAAAAAGGTCAATCAGGGCTAATTTCCAGAGACAGTAATTTTAATTCGCTGATTCAACAAAATCTTGATCAAAAAATCACCCTTTCTGCTCAACTCGAGCCCGTTCGAGATTTGAATATCACGGTAAATATCAGCAAATCATTCAGCAAAAATTACAGCGAAACTTTTAGGTATATTGATACTTCACTGAATGGACAAAATCCGGAATTCAAACACCTGAACCCTTATGCAGGCGGAAGTTTTGATGTTTCATATGTTGCCTTTAAAACTTTATTTGGAAAATTTGATCCCAACAGAGTGTCTAGTACATTTAAAACTTTTGAAAGCAACAGGGTTATTTTGTCTCAACGAATGGGTAAGTTAAATCCATACAGCAATAATCAGGTAGGGGCTGATGGATTTTATTATGGATACGGAAAATATGCAGTAGACGTATTAATTCCTTCATTCGTTGCGGCATATACTGGCCAGGATCCTAATACTATTGGATTGATTAATCAGAATAATGGTAATCTGAGATCCAATCCATTCAAAGCAATTCTGCCAGAACCTAACTGGAAAATTGATTACAATGGACTAAGTAAAGTAAAGCCGCTTGATAAAATTTTCACAAGCTTCACCGTTTCTCATGGATACACCGGAAGTCTTAGTATGAATGGGTTTACCTCTGCCTTATTCTATCAGGATGTGTCAAGATATGGGTATCCTTCTTTTTATGATACCAGTTCAAAGAATTTTGTTCCTTATTTCCTTGTACCTAACGTTAGTATACAGGAGCAGTTCTCTCCTCTTGTTGGTGTGGATATGATGTTTGTGAATCAATTACAGGCTAAGTTTGAATATTCTAAAACCAGACAATTGAGCTTAAGTCTGAATGATTATCAATTAAGTGAAGTAAGAAGCACTGAATATACTATTGGTGCAGGATATCGAAAGAAAGGACTTAAATTATTCGGGGGATTAAAATTGCCAGCTTTCTTAAGTAAAAACAAATCGGGCAAATTGGATAATGAAATTAATTTTAGAATTGACTTCAGAGTTAGAGATAATGTTACGGCTAACAGTCGTTTAGATCAGGATAATAATTTTGCAACAGGAGGAAGTAAAGAAACTTCTATAAGTCCAACAATTGATTATTTCCTTAACAGTAGAATTAATATTAAACTTTATTACGACCAAAGAAGAGTTAAACCATACATTTCATCAAGTGCACCTACTACAAATACAAGAGCTGGTGTTCAAATACGGATTTCACTCGCACCATAATGATAGTTATAAAATCCTTAAGGTTTGTAGTTATTATAATCAAGAATCTCTATGAAAATAATAAGTTCCGGCTTGTTGGGTTGGTGTTACGCTAATCTCGTTGAGGCATACATGCTTTGGTAAGGTCGCTGCATAAAAGATAATATCAGCAATATCGGCTCCTGTTAGTGGTTTTAGTCCCTTGTAAACATTGTCGGCTTTTTCCTGATCTCCTTTAAATCTTACCAAAGAAAACTCTGTTTCTACAGCTCCGGGATGTATGGCAGTAACCCTCATTCCATATTTCAATAAGTCAACTCTCATGGATCTGGAAATGGCATCAACAGCAAATTTGCTGGCGCAATAAATGTTTCCGTTTTCATAAACTTCTTTCCCGGCAATAGAACCCATATTAATGACATGAGCTTTTTGTTCTATTAAAAAAGGCAACAAAGCCTTAGTTACATATAGTAGTCCATCAACGTTAGTATGCATCATGGTTTCCCAGTCATCGAGGTTGGAATCAAGGAAACTGTCTCTCCCAATAGAAAGTCCTGCATTGTTAATCAGGATGTCTATTTTTTTCCATTCATCAGAAAGGCTGTTAATCATTTCAAATACAATTTCTCTTTGTTGTACATCGAAGTTTAACGTCTTTATATTGATTCCGAATTTTAATTCCAGGTTAGTTTTTAACGCTGTTAATCTTTCATTTCTTCTTCCGGTTAAAATAAGATGGTAGCCAGCAGCTGCAAATTTTTCCGCACAGGCTTTCCCTATTCCAGATGTAGCGCCGGTTATAAAAACTGTTTTTGTCATAGCATTTGTTTTAAAATTTTATCTATACGCAAATTAAGACAGACCTTTTTAATAAAAAAAGTTAATGGAAGGAAGAATAAAAATTCGAAGCGCTAAACTGACATAATTATCTAATCAATACTACCGTGCCTTTTCTTTGTATTTTTTTATTGGCATAATCTGTGCCCTCTGCGTACCATACATAAGTGCCGGTTTCCTGAATTGCACTTTTATATTTCCCATTCCACCCAACACCAATGGTTGATGTTTTGAAAAGCAATTGTCCCCAGCGGTTATAAATAATAAAATTATCTACAGACTTCATGCCTAAAGCAAGTGGAGTTAATACATCATTGAGGCCATCGCCATTTGGACTAAAAGCAGTTGGAATGAAAAAGTCGGGGAGTACTTTATAATAATGGACATTTATGCTATCTGTTCCTTTGCAGCCTATATTATTACTTACTACAACAGTATATTTTATATCGTCTAATGGTGTTGCAATTGGGCTGGCAATATTAGGATTGCTCAACCATTGAGTAATGGGGGTCCAAAGATAATTAGTACTTCCAGTTGCATTTAATTGTAAAGGTTGATTGGTAACCACTGATGTGTCTTGAGGTCCTGCATCAGCAATAATTCTGTCAATAGTTAACACAGTAGAATCTAATACTGGCTTAGGACATCCCAACGTGTCTGTTACCGTAATATAGTAAGTAATTAGTGTGCCTTCCGGATTAATTGCAGTTGGATTTGAAATATTAGGATTGCTTAAGTATCGTGTTGGCGACCACAAATAAGAACTGCCTCCAGTTGCATGAAGAAATGCAGATGTGCCCCAGCAAATAGTAGTGTCGTTTCCTGCTTTAGCATTTGGATAAGGGATTGTTTTTATTTTAATCGAATCTTTATCAACACAAGTTCCAATATTTCCCTGTACATAATAAGTAGTGTATAAAGCAGTAGGAGTTGCAATTGGATTTCTAATAGATGGATTGTTTAATGTAGCTGCAGGAGTCCAGGTGAATTTCAATGCATTTCCATAAATGCTTAAAACCACTCCATCTGTTCTGCAAATAGTGGTGTCATTTCCTGTTTTAAGAGTAACAGTATCAACAACGCTTACACGAACAGAATCTCTGTTTGCGCATCCAGAATTGTCACTGTAATTTACATAATAAGTTGTGTTTGTAGGTGGAGTTACAATCGGGTTGGGAATATTGGGATTATTAATGTTTATATTCGGCGTCCAGGAATAATTGCCGGAAACACTGGTGCTTGCGTTAAGTTGTAATTGATCTCTGGAACAAATCAGTGTATCATTAGTAACATTAAGAACAGGCTTATCAACTATTAAAATAGTTTTTTCAATTGTATCTATACAGCCTTTATCGCTTCCTACAATCAAAGTAGCAGTATAAGTGCCAGGCGTATTATAAATATAACTGGGATTTGCTATAATGCTGGTGTCATTAATAATTCCGGTAACGCCAAAGTTCCAATGCCATTGATTTGGAGATCCATAAGTGGCTCTAGTGTTATCATTAAACTGAACAGGATTTCCTTTACACATAGGCGCGTTGCTGGTAAAGTCGGGAAAAAATCCCGGGAAAACTCTTACTAATGTATAAGTAGAGTCAGAACATGCGGTGCCTCTGTTAACTACAAACTTAACATTATAAATCCCAGCAGTAGTAAATGTATGCGAAGGCGTTGTTGAGGTAGAAGTATTATTAACTCCAGAAGCTGGATCGCCGAAATCCCAGTAGGCACTTTGGTTCAACGGAGATTGACTTCTGTTGCTAAAGCTAAATGAAAAGCCATCGCAGGTAATATAATCAGGCAATAACTCTGCACTGGCGAAATCGCAATCAGCAACGGTTATGATGAAATCTTTTCGATGAGTAGCAATTAAATCCCCATTTCGGTATGAACTTACACAAACGGATACCACATATTTTCCAGAAGCAGGGGCTGTTCCGGAAATGATACCCGTATTTGTATTTATCGTCCCTAAAGAACCAAGGGGACTGATTCCAGTGAAGCCATTTAAATAAACCAGCGATCCATAAGGAGGTGTACTGGGGGTAATATTTGCAGCATTTTGAGCTAACCCGCCATTATAAGCATTGCATAAATTGTACACAAGTTGATCGCCATCTGGATCTGTAGCACTGAAATCAAGAATAAAATTATTGTCATGGCAAACAATAGAAATACCTTTTGAAAATCTGGGACTATTGTCAATTCCAAGAGTAGACGTGGAGTTTCGACCTGGGATTGTAGTACAATAAGTAGCACCGGCACCATTAGCACCATTGTCGATATTATTAATGTTATCAATCCTGCAACAGGTTTGGTAGGCTGCTGTATATCCACTTGTATTGTTATTCAGTGTTATCGTGAAAGGGTAATAACCTGCCGTATAATTTAAAGTAGGTTGGTTGGTAATACAAAGTGGAACATTTGTTATGGGTAATGTTTCAACCCTACTCAAATCAACATCTATTGTAGGTGATGTGCCTAAGCCA
>CANFGZ010000034.1 GCA_947446585.1 Chitinophagaceae bacterium
ACCGGTTTCCATGGTTTCCATGTATTCAGCGGCGTTATCATCAATATCGTAATGTATATAAAAACCAAACTAGGTCATTTTGATCAGAGGGGTCATTATGAAATGATTGAGAAAGCAGGATTATACTGGCACTTTGTGGATTTGGTTTGGGTGTTTGTATTCTTGTGTTTTTATCTGGTATAAAAGAAATTCAAAATTCAAAAGTTAAAATTCAAAAAGAAAAATATTATGTCAGCACAGCATTTTGATAATCCGGAAATTACTTTTCAACCTGATCACTCAGGAGGTACCGGAAAGATTTGGAAAATATTTTGGGTGTTATCTGTTCTAACCATAATAGAATTAGGATTAGGCTTTTTTCTTTACGCCAAACATGGTGAATTAGGATACGCAACAGTGCTTTCAACCAAATGCGCAATTGCAATATTAACACTTGCAAAAGCTTATTATATCGTTTCTGTATTTATGCATTTGGGAGATGAAATCAGAAACTTTATAATGACAATTGTAGTTCCTTTGGTTTTGTTCGTTTGGTTTATCATAGCTTTCCTTTCAGACGGAAACAGCTGGAAAAACTTACGTAATACCAGAGCAGGAAGCAGACCGGCCGAAACAGAGCAGGTTCAAAGTGCACCGGCAGAACATTCAGCTCATTAAAATTTATTAATTGAATATACTCAACCATCGTTTGCCTTTGTGAACGATGGTTTTTTTATAGGATCGAAAAAAAGTAAACTTAAAATAGTTGAAAAAAAACACAACACTTGCATTAATGCTGGCTATCCTTTTGCCTTTAACAGGATATTGGTTAGTTAAATATTATAGTAAGGACGCCGTTCATATGCCTAATCACTATTTTTATGATAGCGTGGGAGAGAAATCAGTAAGAGGGAAAAAAGTTCCAGATACCAATTGGCATCAGGTTAAAAATATTTCATTCACCAATCAATTAGGAAAAAAAGTTTGTCTTGATGATTTAAAAGGCAAAATTATTGTACTAGATTTTTTCTTTACTCATTGCCCAACTATTTGTCCGGGCATGGCAAGAGCAATGAAAAAACTTCAAAAGTCATTTGAACAAAATCCGGAAATTGTACAATTCATCAGTATTAGTGTAGATCCCGAACATGATAGCGTTCCTCAATTAAGAAAATTTGCTGATAAACTAAACATCAATCATGATACCTGGTGGTTTGTTACCGGTGATAAAAAAGAAATTTATGATTTTGCTTTTAATGAAATTAAAGCAAGCATCGCAGATACTAATATTGATACCGCTTTTATACATACAGAAAATATTTTTCTACTCGATTCGAACAGAGTAGTAAGAGGCTGGTATAATGGTTTTGATACGGTTAAACAAGCTCGATTGGTAATGGATATTCCAACAATAATGCTAGAAAGAGACAAAAAGAGTCCATCTATACTCAGGGAATTTATCCCGTATTTACCGGTAATTTTTATAGGCATAGGATTAACAATTTTAGCAATGAATTTATTAAACAGAAACAAATCAAAACAAAATGCTGACACCAACATTTAAAAAGAACGATTCAAAAGCAAAAATATTCATCTATGCAGTATCAATAATAGTTTTTGCTGCGGTTGTAATATTGAACAGAATTCAATTGAAAGTTGATTTGCCATTCAATCCACATCTATTTGCTAGCATCAGCGCCACTATAAATTCAATCGTTGCTTTTTTATTGTTAGCCGGTTTATTTACTGCCAAGCAAAAAAATTATAAGCTGCATAAAAAAATAATGATGACGGCCATTGTGTTGTCGGTTTTGTTTTTATTAAGCTATATCGCCCATCATTTATTTGCAGGAGAAACAAAATTTGGTGGCGAAGGAATGATGAAAACAATCTATTATGTAATTCTATTTACGCATATTCCACTAGCAGGAATAATCCTTCCTTTCATTTTATTTACGGCGTATCGCGCGTTGATTGGAGAGTATGAGCAACATAAAAAACTCACTCGAATTACATGGCCCATTTGGTTTTATGTAGCGGTTACGGGAGTTGTGGTGTATTGGATGATTAGTCCGTATTATGCGTAAAATTCAAAAGTAAAAATTCAAAAGTAAAAATCATTTTAGGAGAACTAAATCGGTATATCAATTACAATTCTATCTCCTGTCAAATGTTTTATTTTTACTTGAATAGATTTTTCCAAAACAATTTCTCCATTATTTATTTTGGTTGTGATGTTATCATCAATGGCTAGTTTGGCTTCTAGCTTGCTTTCTGATAAAATTACGAACACACCATAAGGGGTAATTTTATTTACCACTGCATCAATTATTTCTTCGGCCTTGAATTGTTTCACCGCTATTTTAAATCCGGGTACATAATTGTGATTATATAATTCAGCCGAAATCTTATCAGGCTTCTCAATGTTTAATAATTTAAATGAAACGGTACTTTCTGTTTCTTCAATGGTTGGTGCAATTTCAAATTTAGAAATCAGCAAAGGAAAAAAAAGATAACTCTCTATTTCTTTAATAAAATATTTATCATCCACAATTTTTATATACCCTAAAAATTTATTGAGTACTGATGCCTTCTCGATTAACACCTCAAGAGCATTATTATATTCATACAAAATATGATCAGCAAAAAATACGTTGGCACTCGACTTTTTAATGATGAATTTCACATTATCACCTACCAGAAAACGATGCGGTTTTTTGATGAGTTTGAGTTGTACATATTTCTCCTGCTGTTTATCATCAATAACGGCCTGAATAGTTTTGATTTTATTCTGATTCACATACTCAATCGTTGCACGCTGCTTGTCGTTATTGATGTGGGTTATTTTTCCTCTGAAATATTTTTCTGACATGATTTATTTTTTTGCCACAAAGGCGCTAAGGCACAAAGTACCACAAAGAAATTATATTGTAAGTTGGTTTAGCCACGAATTCACGAAATTAGTTTCACGCAAGGCTCGCAAGGGAGCGATGGCGCAAATTTTATTTTTTGCGAAATGTTCCATAGGAACATCTTGTCTTTAGCCCGAGGTGTTAATTGTTTGGATTGGTTCCATCGGAACGTTTGGTGAAAAATAGCCACGAATTCACGAATTGTTTTTTAATATTTTATTTGAAAAATTTGTTTGCCCCCCTCTCATTCAGGAGAGGGGTTGCCTGCCTGCCGGTAGGCAGGGGGGTGAGGTTAATCACGAATTTATTTCACCGCAGAGAAGGGAGTTATTTGAGTTTCCGCAGAGGTGGCTTTCAACCAACAATAAACAACAAACCACAAACAAAAAACACCAAACAAGCGAAGCGACCAAACGCCAAACTACAAACTGATTTCTTTAGCCGGATCCCAAAATCTTTTTTTAAAATCCACAACCGTTTCGTTTTTTACTTCTATACCATCTTTTTTCAAAAGCTCTTCCATTAATGTTGGTGTGGCAAAATGAGCTTTACCGGTGAGCATGCCGTTTCTATTGACAACACGTTGTGCGGGAACTTTTGTTGCAGCGCTGTGAGAAGCATTCATTGCCCAACCTACCATTCTTGCGCTAAGTTTTGTGCCGAGGTAATTGGCAATGGCGCCATAAGAAGTAACACGACCTTTTGGTATTTGACGCACGACATCAAATACATCTTCAAAAAAACTATACTCTTTAGGAGTTGTTGATTTTATTTTTGGTTGCATGTTTGATTTTGTATTAGCAAACTTCTTTTCGGTTCAGGTACCGCCTCGTAATCATATGGACAATGCTTACATCCATTGCCACAGCAGAAGCCTTTATCTAAATGATATTTTTCTGTGAGTACAATAAAGCCCTCCTCATTGTAATAAAAATCCACACCTTCTGTAAGCTTATTGTTCATAGTAGAAAAAGAAAATTAAAAAGTAAAAATTCAAAAATTATGTAGATATGTTTTTGATTCAACGCAACGTCCCTTTACGGAGACATTGCTAAGAACGCCAAACAAGCGAAGCGACCAAACGCCAAACTATAAACATATTATCCCTCCCTTTGTTCACTCTCTTTCAACAATTCCTGTAACTCATCATCTTTGTCGGCAATTACTTCAGGCAATGAAAAACGAAGATAAAAGATTTTGTTGCTTCCGGCGATATCCAGACTTTCATAATGCGTTTTAATTTTTAGTCTGTCATCAACTACCGATTGTGCATATACATCATCACAAGATTCGTGAATGATGAGTCCATACATATTCGCCACTTTTAGTGTGAAATGGTATAAATCTGGAGAATCTGTTTTTAAATGAATGAAGCCATTTTGTGCGAGCACTTTTTGATAGAGTCGCAAGAATCTTGGATGGGTTAATCTTTTCTTAGCACGTGAAGTTCGTAATTGAGGATCTGGAAAGGTAATCCAGATTTCATTTACTTCCTCATGAAGAAAATATTCAGGCAACATTTCAATTTGTGTGCGTAGGAATTTTACATTAGGCAAAGGAAATTCTAACGCTTTCTTAGCCCCGAGATACATGCGATTTCCTTTTACGTCGACACCGATAAAGTTTTGTTCGGGAAATAGTTTCCCCAACCCTACAGCATATTCACCTCTTCCACAAGCTAATTCCAAAACGATGGGATTGTTATTTGAAAAAACAGCATGCCAGGTACCGGCAATTTCCTTTGGGTATTCGAATACGTTTTCTAATTCTTTGATTTGTGAGAAACGAAGTAGTTTTTTTTGTCCCATACGGCGGCAAAGGTAGAAGAAAAGAGGATAGATAAGCTGGATATAGCTGGATAAGACAGATAGGCTGGATAAGCTAGATAGGCTGGATATTGATTGATACCAGATACCGGATAAACCAACATAACACAATCAACTTCCCCCTTTGGGGGATTGAGGGGGCTCTAACTTCTCAGCAATGTCTCCTGCAAGGGACGTTGCGTTTTGGATTGCCAGAGATGCACGAATTGGTTTCACGCAAAGCACGCAAGGATACGAAGGCGCAATGTTCCATAGGAAACCAAACAAACAACTTCCCCCTTTGGGGGATTGAGGGGGCTTCCACTTGCTACATATTTTCATTTGGATTACTTTTACAATTTACTGTTATCATTTTATGCCAAATTACTTAGAGCTTTTTAGTGTATTGCTAGTTGGGCTTTTCACCACATCATCATCAATGCTTGGTGCAGCGATTGGATTATATACTTCATTATCAAAAAAACTGATTGGAGGAATATTGGCATTTGCTGCTGGTTCGCTAATCGGCTCTTTGGTGATTGACCTTGCTTATAAAGGTGCCATTGAATTGCACCATAAAGGCTTCAAATTAAATGAAGCTTGGTTGTTTATTGCATCTGGTTTTGGTTTAGGTTCTGTGATTTATTTATTCTCTTCCTTATATCTTGAAAAAAGAGGTGCGGCAATTAGACGACCTACTCAATTCAAGGAATTTGCGATGGCGCTGAAATTAGAAAAAACAAAGGAAATCGTTGGTTTGCTTTCTAATTGTGAATTATTACATCACCTTTCTGAAGAAGCCATTGAAAACATTTTACCTATGGTAAAGGAAAAATCGATTAAGCCTGGTGAAGTTTTGTTTAAAGCAGGAGATCCTTCAAAAGCACTATATATTGTTGTTCGCGGAAAGTTGGAAGTAATTGCCGAATCAACAGATCTTCAATCCGAATCCGGTAAAATAATTGCCAACCTTGAATCGGGTGCAACTTTTGGTGAGATGGGTTTGCTTAGTGGAGGAAACCGAACGGCTACCATCAGCAGTAAGGAAGGAGCAGATTTGTTGGAAATAGGAAGCGAAGATTTTAAAAAACTAGTTGCCTCAGACCACAACATAGAAAAGGCAGCTTTGCATTTAAGTCATGAACGTTCTATTCAAAATTTAAGCATAGAAGGAATCAACTCTTCTGCTTGGGCAAAAGTAGCCATGCATAACCTTGAACACATTACCAAATCAGAAAGCAATAAAATGCTGGTAGATGCAGCTAATTCAAAAGGTGCGGGTATGGCGATTGTTCTTGGAAATATTTTGGATACCATTCCGGGTTGTTTGGTCATTGGAGCAGGGTTCCATGGATTTAGCAATATGTCTGTCACTTTAATGCTGGGTATGTTTTTGGGAGGAATTCCAGAAGCCGCGGTGAGTGCTGCTATGCTTACTAAAGCGGGTTATAAAAAGAAATTTATATTCGGAGTTTGGTCCTTGGTATTGATTGTTGGAATGTTTGCTGCGGTTGCCGGAAAACATTTTATTGGCAATTCCGATTCACTGCTGGCTGTTTTTTTTGAAGCTGTTGCCGGAGGCGCGGTGTTGGCGCTGGTTGCACATACCATGATTCCGGAAGCGATTCATGAAGGTGGTTCAAAAGCAGTACTCCCAACGGTAGCAGGATTTTTGTTAGCGCTGTTTTTTGCCATGAATGAAGTGTATGGTTAATTTATCCAGAGAGATTTTTTCAACACCACTTATTTTTAAAATCGATCACAAAAGCAACAATCAAAAAATTTTTCATTAAAAAATGTATGGAAAAATTTATGAGATATAATTTTTGCTAAAAATGATGATTACTGATGTGAAAATGATTCTAACCAAAGTGCTTAAATTACTATTTGTATCTATATCGTCAGTTTAAAGCTGAAAAGTGAGATATGAAAGATAAGTTTGTTTCAATACCAACATTGAGGTACTCACTTATTATTGTGGGAAGAACTAAAAAGATAAACTTCGTAGCCGAAAAAATTTCGTGCATTCGTGGTTATCCCAAACAAAAAACCCTCACAACTCACGTTGCAAGGGCTTCTGTAAAATAAAAACCTGCTGTAGGGGAAGGGATCGAACCTTCACGAGGCAGTTAGCTATAACACAAAGTTTCGGTGGTCGACCCCGGACACTTCATTGTTTCCAACAAAGTGGCTCTATGTTACGTTTATCCTGTTGTCCTCACCCCCGAGACAAGGGAGCATGTCTGCCAAGAATTTCATCACCCCACAATATTTACGATATAAAAGCTATCGTTAAGAACTTAATCTCCTAAAACTAATTAAAACAAGAATAATTTGATAATAATTTAAAATAAATTTTGAAATTATAGAAAAAATCGAAATATTTGCACATTAATTTAAAACATTACTAAAATCAGAAATAAAAATGGCCTCTAAATTAAATCTTGACAAACTCGATCTGCAAATCATAGAAGCTATGATGGATAATGCAGAAATTTCTTACGCCGAACTGGGAAAGAAACTTTTTGTAAGTGGCGGTACCATACACGTTAGAATCAAAAAACTACAAGAATTTAAGATTGTTAAAGGTACAAGATTGAATGTAGACTTAAAACTTTTAGGTTATGATATCACTGCATTTATTGGAATTTATTTAGAAAAGAGTTCTTTATATGACAGCGTAGCAAAAGAGTTGATGAAAATTCCAGAAATTGTAAGATTGAATTATATCACCGGAAATTATAGCATGTTTCTTGAAATAGTTTGTAAAGACATTACACAACTTAGATTTGTCTTACATGATGAACTTCAAAAAATAAAAGGAATTGAAAGAACAGAAACTTTTATTTCTCTTGAAGAAGGTTTCAACAGAAATGTTCCTGTGGCTCCTAAATCATAATTCATTATTCTGCTTTAACATCAAAGGCATCTCTTAAACCATTGCCTAATAAATTGAAGGCAAGTACCAGCAGCATGATAGCAATACCTGGTATTAATGCGAGCATTGGTTTATTTGAAATAATAAATGTATAGTTTTCTTTAATGATTAATCCCCAGCTTGGCTGTGGTGGCTGAATTCCGATTCCTAAAAAACTAAGCCCGGCTTCTATAATAATTGCTGATGCAAAAATACTTGCAGCTATAACCATAAGCGGGCCGATGATGTTTGGCAGAATATGTTTAATAATAATTCTCGCATCACTGAATCCCATTGTTTTTGCTGCCTGAACATATTCAAGATCTCTTAACGACATTACCTGACCACGAACCAATCTTGCCACACTGATCCACATGGTTAGTCCAACGGCCATAAAAATCTGCCAAAATCCTTTACCAAATGCGATAGTAAAAGCAAATACTAGTAACAGTGTTGGAATACTCCAGATTACATTTATCAGCCACATGATAGCTTCGTCTGTGTAACCACGATAGTAACCAGCCAATGCACCGAGTGTAATGCCAATAAGCAGCGCAACCAAAACGGCAATAAATCCTACAGCCAGGCTTACCCTGGTTCCAATAATCATCCTGCTTAAAATATCCCTGCCAAAAGCATCGGTACCCAATCGATACTTTTTGATGACAATATATTTACTTAACTCCAATGGTTTGTTTTCTGTAATAAAATTTATATCATAATGCTGTAGGAGGGAAGTGTCTTCATCAACATATTTTTCAACCATCAAATCATTTTGTTTAACCCGATAATTTTTAATGGGAATAAAAACAAATGGCGATACTGAACCATAAAGAAGGGTATTAATAAAACTTGTTTTGGAGTAGTTAGCATTTTTCAGTTTCAAAAATAACTGTTCGTATCCTGGTGCTTTAGCTTGTATTTCCAAAGTCTGTAAATCTGCATACGGACTGCTGTCGGGCGCAATAAGGTAACCGAAAATGGCAATCATAACTGAAAAAATTATTACAAATAAACCTAAGAGAGAAGGTTTGTTTTTTTTAAAACGTCTCCAGATATCTTTCCAAAATGTAGTTTCATTTTCCGACATGTTGAAAGTTACAATTAATCAATGATTTATTATTTTAGTTTTCTTCCCTTCCAGTGATAAGTACCAAATTTCCCAAACCAACCGGCAATTACGGTGTATAAAATATGAAAAGGCTGAAATAATGGAAACAACCATAACATTTGCTGTTTACCGAAAAAACGGGAAACAGGATAGAGGAATAATAATTCAACAACTGTTTTAATCAAAAGAAAAATCAAAAATATTTTTAAAATGTTGAATGATGAATGTTGAATATTAAATATAAATCTGCCGAAAAAAAGAGAACCCAATGAAAAAAGTAAAATGACATTTACAAGATAAACAAGAAACAAAACAGGAAGTAAAGATTTGTCTTCATACTTATCTGCTTTGCTCGCCCAGCGAATTCGCTGATTGATAAAATCAGAAATGCTTTTCTCTGCCTGTGTTTCTACAATTACCTCTTTAGATTTTAAATAATGAATTCGGTCTTTATGTTTTTTAGAAATCTTATGCATCAGCAACATATCGTCTCCGCTGGCAATATGGTCAATGCCTTTAAAGCGATTCACTTCATAAAAAACTTTTTTGGTGTAAGCTAAATTTGCGCCATTACACATCCCATGTATTTTTTTATATACAGCCGCTGCCGTTATTCCTTGCAAGCTCATAAAATCTAGCGATTGAAATGTCTCTAAAAAAGAATTATTACTTTTAATAGATACGGGCATTACAATCATTTCGGGATGATAAAGTTCATAATAAGCTGCGATTGTTTTCAACCATGTCGTTTTCATTGTGCAATCTGCATCTGTAGTAATTATAAGGGTTCCTTTAGCCATTTCAATTCCCATTTCAATTGCTCTTTTTTTATAGGCAACAAAATTATTCTCATCACTTTGTTCATTAATTGAAATCAGCTGTAAATGATCGCTGACAAAAGGCGACGCTAACTTTATAGTATCATCTGTTGAGTGATCATCTACAATAATAATCTCAAATAAACGAGAAGGATATTCCTGATTTTGAATAGCGTTAATTATTGACAAAATATTTTCTTCTTCATTTCTTACAGGAACAATTACGGTGATGAAGGTATTAAAATGCTCATCACCTTTCGTAACGGGAACAAAGTCTGATATTGCTTTCCATCCGATTCGATAATAAATCAAAAGGCAGCAATAACAAAAAATAAGGAAAGCAGTAAAAATTAAAATAATCAATACCATATTAAATGATGACAAGCTAAAGCAATTTTTTTTAAACTTTACTGTTATCTAAAACAAAAATAATTATTTACCAATGAATCAATTAACTAACTTTATAAAGCAACATATTTATCCCGGATAAAATTCTACAAATACAAATTTCGTATCATGAACACCGACTCTAAAACTACTCAACCAATTAATGGAGGAGAATGGCTTATCAAGGAAAGTTATACTGCAGAAATATTTACTCCAGAAGATTTTAATGAAGAGCAAATGATGGTGAGGGATATGTGTGCTCAGTTTCTCAATACAGAAGTTATTCCTGTTGTAAACAGAATAGATAATATGGAAACTGGTTTAATGTCTTTATTGATTACAAAAGCCGGGGAACAAGGCTTGCTGGGTATTTCGGTTCCTGAGCAATATGGAGGATCGGGAAAAGATTTCATTACTTCTACGCTAGTGAACGAAGGATTGGGTGGCGGATTTTCATTTAGTGTTGCTGTTGCTGCTCACACAGGCATTGGCACGTTACCCATATTATATTTTGGTACAGAAGCACAAAAGCAAAAATATATTCCAAAACTGGCTTCGGGCGAATGGAAAGCTTCATACGGATTAACAGAACCCAATAGTGGAAGTGATGCTCTGAGTGCAAAGTCATCGGCAGTACTTTCGGCAGATGGAAAAAATTATATTTTAAACGGACAGAAATGCTGGATTACTAATGGCGGATTTGCTGATGTGTTTACTGTTTTTGCAAAAATTGACGGCGATAAGTTTACGGCATTTATTTTAGAGAAAGGACTGGAAGGTTTTACACAAGGTCCAGAAGAACATAAAATGGGAATTAAAGGATCATCAACGGTACAATTATATTTTCAGGATTGTAAAGTGCCGGTAGAAAATGTATTGGGTGAAATTGGAAAAGGGCACATCATTGCTTTTAATATTTTAAATATTGGTCGATTGAAATTATGTGCAGCCGTTTTGGGTGCAGGCAAAATGTCGTTGAATGCTTCTATAGAATATGCAAAGGCAAGAGAACAATTCAAAATGCCTATTGCCAGTTTTGGAGCAATTAAATACAAACTCGCTGAGATGGCTATACGAATTTGGGTATGCGATAGTTCGTTATTCAGAACAGCAAAATGGATTGATGATAAAGAGAAAGAGTTATCGGCATCAGGAAAACCTTTCAGCGAATCATTGCTTGGGGCAGCCGAAGAATATGCAATAGAATGCGCGATGCTCAAAGTAGAAGGCAGCGAGGTGGTAGATTATGTTGTTGACGAAGGTGTGCAGATTCACGGCGGAAATGGTTTCAGCGATGATTATATGATCAGTCGCGCATACAGAGACAGTCGTATCAACAGAATATTTGAAGGAACCAATGAGATCAATCGATTACTCACTGTAGATATGATGCTCAAACGAGCCCTGAAAGGAAAGCTGGATTTGATGACACCGGCAATGAACGTTTCAAAAGAGCTGATGAGCATTCCGGAATTTGGAAATGAAGAGGAAGTGCCATTTGCTGCTGAAAAGAAGGCCGTTCTGAATATGAAAAAATCGGTGTTGATGGTTGCAGGCGCTGCTGTTCAAAAACTCATGATGCAATTACAGCAGGAACAGGAAATTATTATGAACCTAGCAGATATGGCTTTACTTACTTTTAATGCCGAAAGCTCATTGCTCAGATTAATTAAAATATCAAAATCAAAAGGAGTGGAACATACTCAGATAGAAAGTGATATTTTTAATTGTTATTTGTCTGATGCCATTGATCAATTAAACAAGGCAGGTAAAGAAGCGTTGAATGGATTTGCAGAAGGGGATGAATTACGTATGATGTTATTGGGTTTAAAAAGATTTACCAAAACACAACCATTTAATAGCAAAGAAGCCAGAAGAAGAATTGCAGACAAATTAATTACCGAAAACCATTATTGTTTTTAATCTTTCAAAAAAATACATGATCAAAAAAATTTTCTTTCTTACATTGATGCTTTCATTCTCGAAACTATCATTTTCTCAAAATGAAACCGCATTCATCAGATTAACAGATCCATTGGACGAATTCAATGCATCAACAACAACTCAGAAGTTTATCATTGGCAGCACCTGCAAATCATGTATGATTAATATTAATGAACAAGGGGCAAGGGTTTATGCAACAGGAGCATTTGTCTTTGAATTAAAATTATCTGAAGGGCTGAATGAATTTACAATAAAGGCCTATTCGCCATCCGGAAGTACAGCAATAAAAAAAATTCAATACACCTATACTCCTCCCAAACGCGAAGAACCAGTAAGATCAATTTCCATTGAACGCATACAAACTTTTCCCGAAGGAGATTTGTTATTAAAACCCGGAGACGCTATTTCATTTAGAGTAAAAGCACTCACAGGTTGTGCGCTAAGAGTTATTGGCAACACGCCGCTTTATGAAATGCCTGATTCTGTAACCAAAGGGATGAGTGGTATTTATCAAGGAAAATATATTATTCAACCAACAGATGTGTTTAATAATAAAAAAATATCGGTTATACTCACCGCAGTTGATGGAACAACTGTTATTAAAGAAACCAATAGTTCATTTTCTGTGATGTCGGCTTTAGTCCCTGATATAATAATGACAAAAGGAAGACTGGCACATTTGGAATATGGATTGGGAGATGACAGACTAGGAGGTGCAAAGATTGGATATATAGATAGTTTGATTCCATTAAAAGTTGTTGGCAAAGTAGGCACTCATTATAAAGTAAGACTTGCTCCTTCAAGAACAGCGTATATTCCGGATGAGTTGGTTACGGAAATGCCCATTGGCACTTTTGCTCCATCTTCTCTTACAGGAAAACTGAAGTTATTTGGGAATGCGGAATATGATTATGTACAACTACAATTATTTTCAAGATTGCCATATCAGTCGTTTCAGCTAACAGATCCTTCAAAAATCGTAGTAGATGTTTTTGGTGCAACTAATAATACCAACTGGATAGATCAGCTTGAAACAGCAGAGGAAGTAAAAAAATTAGAATACGAACAAATTGCTGATGATATTTTTAGAATAACGATTTCGTTAAAACATCATCAGCATTGGGGTCATCGTATTTATTATGAAGGAAATAACCTTATTATTAAAATCAAACAGCAGCCTGAAAGTTTATCGCTGAGAGATTTAACTATTGCCATTGATGCCGGACATGGAGGCTCAAACACAGGAGCAGGAGGGGCTACAGGTGTTGCGGAAAAAGACATTACGATGCAACTGAGTTTAAAATTAATGCGAGCCCTGGAAAAGCTGGGAACGAATATAATTATGACCAGAATGCACGAAGAGTTTGTTGATAATAAAGAACGCATTTTATTTTATAGAGATAGTACTCCGGATTTATTATTAAGTATTCATTTAAATTCATCAGCTGATCCTTTAAGAGTAGATGGAACAAGTACTTTTTACCGTTATGAAGGCTTCAGGCCTTTAAGTCGTGCGATATATAAACGAATGCTCGAGCTGGATCTGAATGAATATGGAAATAATGGTTCTTTCAATTTTATGTTGAATAGCCCAACCGAATACCCCAATGCGCTGATAGAAACTTTGTTTTTAAGTAACCCTGAAGAAGAGATGAAAATATTGGATGAAGATTTTCAGGATAAGATGGTAGGTAAAATTGTGGAAGGGTTGAAGGATTTTTTGAATCAATGCAAGTAATACATTGTTCAAGAGGTTCAATAAGTTTAATAAGTTCAAAAAGTTTCATACTAACAAGGGTTTCATTTTAAAACAAACCTCTTGAACTAATTCAACCTCTTGAACCTTTGTAACATTCAACTACACCAACTTCATAATCATAGGCTGCAGAAAATAACAGAAAAGAGTTATCAAAATAATACAAACCCAGTTCAGCACAAATCCGGTTTTAATCATGTCTTTCATTTTGATATGACCACTTGCGAATACGATAGCATTTGGTGGAGTTCCCATTGGCAACATACTCGCACAACTTGCGGCCAGCGTCATTGGGATTCCTAACATTAGAGGATCCATATGTAATGAAATCGCAACAGAAGATATTACCGGTGCCATTACAATAACCTGCGCCACATTACTCATCACCTCACTTAAAAAAACAGATGCTGTTGTTACAATAAAAATCATCAACAAAGTATTTCCTGTAGAATAAGAAGCTAGAAAATTTCCAAACTGCTCCATCAATTTTGCATCTTCCAAAGCTTTGGCCAATGCAATCCCACCGCCGAATAAAATTAAAATACCCCAAGCCATTTTTTTAGTATCGGGCCAATCGAGTAATTGCGTTTTTTTCTCTTCAACCATTTTTCCTGATGGAACAATAAACAAACTAACGGCAGCCATCATCGCAATTATAGTATCATCCAGTACAACTAGTTTTTGAAAAGCGTTGATGAGGTCTTTAAAAATCCAAAGCAAAACAGTAATGATAAACACAATCGATACTCGTTTTTCGGGAGTGGAGATCGGTCCTAACTTTTCAATTTCTTCTTTAATAAATTGATTTCCTTTTTCGCTGTGTTTGATGTTATTGGGATAAAGCCATTTCACCAAAACCCAATACAGCATGAATAATAAAACGATCGTTAGCGGAGTGAATATAATCATCCAGTCGGTGAAGCCAATATTGTAATTGAATTTATCGGAGATGTAATTTACATAAGCCACATTAGGTGGTGTGCCTATGATAGTGCCCAAAGCAAAGTTGGATGCATAAGCGATAGACAACATAAGTGTGAGTGAAAAATTTCTGATATTATGACCTGACTGTTGGTTAACTTCAATAACATGAATGACAGACATGGCGATAGGAAACATCATCATCGTTGTAGCCGTGTTGCTCAACCACATGCTGAGAAATCCTGTTGCCAGAATAAAACCAAGAATGATGCGATTGCCATTGGTGCCTGTGATGTTGATAATGCCTAATGCTATTCTCTTGTGAAGATTCCATTTTTCAATGGCAATGCCTAAAAAGAAACCACCCATGAATAAATAGATAATTGAATCAGAATAGGATTTGGTGACTTCTTTAATTGATGAAATATTAAATACCGGAAATAAAATGATGGGCAATAAAGCAACTACTGCCAATGGCAATGCGTCTAACACCCACCAGCTGATCATTAAAACGGCTATTGATAAAACTAGGTTAGGTTTTGTTGCAAGCGAGAAAGGATTTACAAAAACAAATACCAAAAACAACAAAACTCCTGTTATTAAAGCCAGCTCTTTTTTATTGTATTCAAACCATTTTTTCAATTGAAAATATTTAAGTCGAAATGTAAAAGTAAAAAATTGAACAACTCTCTTTTTTAAAATTTTGAATTTTTACTTTTGAATTTGTAGATTCTATTTCAAGTACTCAATGTAAAAAGAAAACGCTGGATAAACTAAAATTAAAGTCATTGTCAAAAAAAATATTAATTGCATCCTCAAAATCGAAGTGCTAATTTTGCAACATGTTGAGAATATTATTGTTTTTAATGCTGGTATGTTGTACTTCTGCTTTTGCCCAGCGAAAATTGGAAACCCAAAGAACCTCCATTCCTCCAAAGATTGATGGTCGTATTATAGAAA
>CANFGZ010000035.1 GCA_947446585.1 Chitinophagaceae bacterium
AATTAACGTCTTTGATTAATTGTTTCAACAAGATTTCATTCACTTTTACAGGATATTTTCTACGCAGTTCTTCAATCCATTTCTTTTCTACTACATTCTGGTAATCATTAATTACCATTCCCTTTGAATCTTCAAAACTACGCTGATCGCCATTAGGGTATGATTTAAAGTACTTTAAAAAAGTAACCGTTCCGTCCGAATTTTTTGTAATGGCAGAATATTCGCCTGAATTTGCAACAGCAGTTCCGTTAATTTGTGAAAGCTCAAAACGTCCGCTATCACCTTGTAATTCTCCTTGTTTCATTTCTACTAATTCTTTCCAGGGCTTTCCTGCCTTCAAACTATCCAGCGCCTGTTGTGCAACAGTTTCACTAACCGCATTAAAAATCAGTACATCTGCACTTGTTGCCCATGTATATTGTTTTTTATTGGCTTCATAATATTTTTTCAATCCAATACTATCGGCAGAGGCTTTCGACCAAACTTGTTTTTCCATTACCTCAAACAACAGATTTCCCTCTTTAAATTCCTGTATCTGATATTCAAATTCTTTGCTGTAATCTTCGAGATGTTTACGATAATAATCCATCGCAGAAATAGTCTTATACTTTTCCCAGATTTCTGCATTAGACTCTCCCATATATAACTCAGGATTTGATTTATACTCACGGGCAAACTCAATCCAATTTTGTCCCTTTAGATTTCCTTTTGTAAAATTGATAATAATTTTATTGTTGATAGGCGTCTGAGTACCATTTCCAAAAGCATCGGGATTCAACATTACACTATCCGAAAATCTGAATAAATCATTCTGAGAAACAGCTGTATTTTGTTTAAATCCAATTTTAGAAATAATAACTTTTGAGAATTTTTCTTTAGCAATTTTTATTCTGTCGTCTTGCATTATTTTTTGCTTCAGATCAAATTGCATAGCGTCATCATCTTTGGTTGTAGCAACTGGCGTAAGCCCTGTTCTTTTGATGATATGAATACCAAAGGATGTAGTAAAAGGCGCAGAGAAATCATTGTCTTTTTTTAACTTCACAACTTCGTTTTCAAATGATAAATCAAATTTACCTGTTCCGAATTCGGGCATCTCGCCGCCGGTTAAATAGGTCAGTTTATCATCGCTGTAATTACGAGCCATCGTTGCAAATTCGGCACCGTTTTGTAATAACTTATATACAGAGTCAGCCAATCTTTTTGCTCTTATTTTGGTGGCGTCATCGGCATTTTCGGGAGAGGTAAACAATATCTGTGCAATTTTCCATTTGCCTATGCTTTTGCGAATGTCTGCAATCTGAAAAATATGCCAGGCTTTTTTTGAACGATAGAGGGCAGAGACTTCACCCTGTTTAAGATTATAAACAATATTTTCATACTGATACGGAATTGAGAATGCTGTAATGTACCCCATATCGGTATATTTCACATCCGGAAGATTTGTTAGGTCTGGCTTTGTGTTTTTTAATTTAAGTTGATCATAAACAGACTGTAAAGCCATGTATCTTTTTAAAGTATCTGCAGGATCGGCCGCTTCATCAATAGCAACAGAATAGTGAAGTACATGTAAATCAGACTGGCTTCTGATAAAAGCTTCGTCCATCAATGAATTGAAAGTCTTCTCGTCACTGAGATAATTTTCTTCAATCTGCTGGCGAAAATTATTTAAATCAGTTTTCAATTGTTCGGAAGTATCCAGCTTTGACTCCTGAGCAAATTTTACTTTTAATTTGAAATTCGTGTACAGCTCAACGTAATCTCTTATAGATTTATCCTTGTCGGTAATAGGCGTTTTATTTTTATTATACGCCTTTAGAAAATCATCTTTGCTCACATTGTATTTACCATAAGTAATTAATGGCTGAGCAAATCCGATAGAAACGGTAAATACCGATACCATCAGCAAGTAAACCTTTTTCATTAATGAATATTTTTTTACGCGTTAGTCTTTCTTTTCGTTCCACTTCGTTTTAAGGAAATCATTTAGTTGTTCCCAACTCAGCTTCTTTCCTATAATCCGTTTTTCTTTATCAAGCAATAAAATGGTTGGTGTTTGAGTCACGTCATATAACTGTCGGAAGCCAGGACGTTGTGCATCCGTAACTGCTTTTTCCATTTCTTTGGTTTCATATACATTAGTCCAGTCACCAATTTTGTGTTCTTTTACATAATCAATCCATTCTTTCTTTTTTTCGTTATCAGATAAAACAGAATAAATCCTTAAGCCATGTGCCTTCCAAGTTGCTCTGTAAATTGAATCTATTCTGGGCACTTCTTCTTTACAATGTCCGCAGGTTGGATCCCAGAAAATAACCAGGGTATAGTCTGCAACGAGGTCGTATAGGGGCTTCATCTTTCCTGTAGAATCAACCATTTCCAAATTAGATGCTTTTACGCCAATCAGATTACTCATTTGCATATACGCTCTTCTCGAAATGGTTTCCTGTTGTTTTTCATTAAGCCAAGGACTTAACCCTTTGCTATGATATTTTTCAAATAAATGAACGAACACCGCATCCTGCCCCATATATTTTGGATTGATATACTCATCCGTAAACCAGTTCAATAAAAATTTATACATTTCCGGACTAACTCTAGCCAATAATAATTTATAATCAAGGTCTTTAATTATGCTGTCGGAAGCTTGTTGAACTACTTCTCGGTAATAACGTTCGAGTTTAGGTAAAAAGAAAGGTGTTCTGATTACACGATCATCTGTGAAACTAACGCCATCCCAATAATGTGTTTTGTAATTATTATAATTATCGAGCGTGTCTTGTCTAGTCTTAGGTTTGGTGAATAATAAGTCTGGTTCTTTCATCGCATTCAGCATCACAGCCATCATTGATGCTGGATAATTTTTCAGGATGCTGTCTCTGAAGTCAATCAACTCCTTATTGTATTTATTATAATTTTCCTGGTGTAAGTTAGAATCAGCAAGGTTTTTGGAACTAGTATAGGCTATTCTTTCGGTTTGCATCAACCCGCCTTTCGTGGCAACAAACCTCTGATACTGTTGAAATAATTCATTTTCCTTTGAACCTATAATGACAACATTTTGAAGATCGGCGCTATCGGCATAAATGGTTATCTCTTTTTCTTTGTCCACAAAAAAATCGAATGTTATGTTTTTACCTGGAAATACAATTGCATAAATACCTCCCGGCATACTGCTTTCGCCTTTGAAAACGGCAACACCCTGATTATTAATTACGGTAGAATCCTGGATGTTTAAATTTTTACCCATGTGATAACACAAATAGGTAATTCCTGATTTATAGCTTGGTGTTTTCAGCGTTACTAGAAAAGAATCACCTTTTTTTGGTGTTTCCATTCCTTTGGTTTCTTCTGCCTGAGCTTTGGATTTTTCAACAGGTGCGCTGGTTTGTTTTTGAGTTTTTCCGCTTTTTTGAGCGTTTGAAAGACTTACTGATAAAAGTAAAATCGTAGAAATAAGTAATATTTTCTTCATAATCTTAAAAAAAAGTAGTCAAATGTATTGAAAATTATGTGTTTCATAAAGCATTAGGAAATTCGTTTTCTCAAAATTACAAATCATTAACAAATGTATTTCTTAACATAAAGGTTATTTTTGCAGGGTGAGGAAAAAAAACAAGAGAATTATTCTCAATAATGTAACTATTACCGATTATGCAGCCGAGGGGAAATCTCTGGTTCGAATCGATGGAAAAGTAATTTTTGTATCCGGAGCCATTCCCGGAGATACCGTTGACATACAAATTGGGAAAAGTAAAAAAGACTGGGCAGAAGGAAGAGCCATAAATATTGTTGAGCCTTCTACTGACCGTGTTGTTCCTTTTTGCAAACATTTTGGTACTTGTGGTGGTTGTAAATGGCAGATGCTACCTTACCATAAACAACTTCAGTTTAAACAGCAAGAGGCCGAACAAAACCTTAGAAGAATTGGCAAAACCGAAATCCCTGATCTGCTTTCCATAATCGGCTCAGAAAAAACTACCGCTTATCGCAATAAACTGGAGTTTACTTTCAGCAACAAACGCTTTCTTACCAATGAAGAAATTGGCTCCGAAGAAAGTATCGCCCAACAGAATGCATTGGGTTATCATGCCCCCAGAATTTTCGACAAGGTTATTGATATTCAGGAATGTCATTTGCTTAACCCTGTAAATAATGAAATTAGAAATACCATTCGTGATTTTGCCAAAGAAAAAGGCTTTACCTTCTACGACATTAAAGAACATACAGGCTGGCTTCGTAATATTATTATCAGATATACTTCTACCGGCGAACTTATGGTAAATATTTGCATGAATCACGACGAAGAAACAGACCGGATTTTACTGCTTGATTATTTACTAAAAAAAGTACCCGTCATTTCTACTTTACTTTATACTATCAATCCGAAATGGAATGATACCATATACGACCTCACGCCTCAGGTATATTTCGGTAAGGGTTACGTGACCGAGAAGCTGGGTAATCTTGAATTCATCATCAGCCCGAAATCTTTTTTTCAAACCAATACCAAACAAGCCGAAAATTTATATGCAGTTGCAAAAGATTTTGCAGGATTAACAGGAAATGAAGTGGTTTATGATTTGTATTGCGGCACCGGAAGTATCGGCATATTTGTAAGTGATAAAGCAAAAAAAATAATTGGTGTTGAAGTGGTTGAAGATGCAATTGAAGATGCGAAGAAAAACGCTGCGCTCAATAATATCCATCATGCCCACTTTTTTTCAGGCGATGTAATAAAAATATGTACGGATGATTTTTTTAAAATAAACGGCAAGCCTGATGTAGTTATCACGGATCCCCCACGTGCAGGCATGCACGAAAAATTAGTGATAAAGCTTTTAGAAATGGAAACGCCTAAAATTGTTTATGTAAGTTGCAATACTGCCACACAGGCCAGAGACATTGCACTGCTTTCAGAAAAATATACCGTAGAAAAAGTTCAGCCTGTAGATATGTTTCCACATACACATCATATTGAATGTGTGGCTTTGTTAATATTAAAATCAAACAATTAACCCTTAACTTTATTTGATGGAATTTAGAAATAGTTTACAGCGAACAAGTCCGATAGTTTTAAATCTGATCATAATAAATTCATTGGTGTTTTTTGCGCAATCTGTTTTTGGTGGCCTGGACGATGTGTCCAAAGTAACTGACCTTTTTGCGTTACATCATTACAAGTCGCGCTCATTTGAACCCTATCAGCTGGTAACTCACATGTTCATGCATGGAAGTTTCATGCATCTTTTATTTAACATGCTTGCCTTATGGATGTTTGGCAGCCTGATGGAAAAGTTATGGGGACCTAAGCGATTTTTGACCTTTTATTTGATTTGCGGATTGGTGGCAGGGTTATCGCAAATGGGAAGTTATGCATATACCTATTGGGGGTATGATCATTCTATTTTATCGCCAGATGTCTATGTCTGGTATCAAAATATGTTACTTAGCAAAGCCACTGTTGGTGCATCAGGTGCTATTATGGGAATTCTTGTAGCATATGGATATACCTTTCCGAATACGCAATTATTTATCATGCCTATTCCATTCCCAATAAAAGCCAAATGGGCAATTACGGGAATCATCGCGATGGATATTTTCGGAGGAATTTCAAATTCTGCTAGTGATAATATTGCTCACTTTGCACATTTAGGAGGTGCGTTAGCTGGATTATTAATTGTATTATTCTGGAATAGAAACAACAGACAACAATTTTTTTAATATGGGCGAATCAGACAGATATCAGGAATACAAACATCTGAAGAAAAAAAGATTTCTTCTGGGCGGCGACAATAACGCTTTAACTGCCTTGTTTATTCTCAACACCATTTTTTTTCTCTTGCTGCTTACCATGCAAGTTGTTTATTTTTTTTACCAGCAGACCGCTGAATCATACAACTCAGGTATTCTGCAGTGGTTCGAACTACCGTCTAACCTTACCCGATTAAGTGATAGGCCATGGACGTTCCTAACTTATATGTTTAGTGATAACAGCAGTGGTTTGATGCGTATCATCAGCAACATGCTTTGGCTTTGGGCGTTTGGATTTTCATTGCAGCGAATGACGGGTAATGATAAAATAATACCCATTTATATTTACGGAGGAATTGCAGGAGCGGTTTTTTTCATTGGTGCACATTATGCCATTCCATATTTACATAACAATGGCTTTCAAGATTCTATGATAGGTGCCAATGCTGCAGTAATGGCCGTTGCCACAGCTACAACCGTTCTCGATCCTGATCAGCGTTTTTTTACTCATATCCGAAAAGGAATTCCAATCTGGGTTTTACTTACTGTTTATATTATAATTGATTTTGCCGGAGTGTCTTCGATGAATGCCGCCTATGCGCTGTCTCACCTTGGAGGATTAATTGCAGGTTTTCTGTTTATATATTTTTTGAAGAAAGGAAAAGACGGAAGTGTTTGGATGAATAAAGGATACCACTGGATAACCAATTTATTCAACCCTGATAAAACTAAAAACAAACAATCTATAAAAAATAAAGTATTTTATAATACAGGAAACCGTTCGCCTTATAGTAAAACTGCAATGATAAATCAAAACCGTATTGATGAGATTTTAGATAAAATCAATTCGATAGGTTATCAATTTCTTACCGAAGAAGAAAAAGATGTTCTCAGAAAAGCCTCAGAAGATAATAACAAGTAATTCCTTATTAAACCCGGATTTTATTAAAAGTCAATCAATAGATGCTTAACTTTAAGCATGGCTAATCATTTTATAAAAAAGGCAGTAAAAGTCGTTTTAATAATTTGCAATATTGTCTTTTCTGTAAGTTTAATTTTGGCTTGTTATGGCAGTCGCTTAAATAATGGGAACTATTGGATTTTTGGTCTAATTAATCTTGCTGTTTTATATTTTTTACTATTTGATTTATTCTTTATTATTTTTTGGTTATTCGTAAAACCCTGGCTTTCGCTTATCAGTCTGATTTCTATTTTAATTTGCTGGTCACCGATACAAAATTTATTTCAGTTTCGTTTTGATGTTTCATTTGAACATAAAAAAACCAGAGGGGTGTTGAGGGTCATGAGCTGGAATGTGGAGCATTTTGATATTCTAGAACACAAAACTCATCCCGAAAAAAAACAAGAAATGTTTGATCTTATTAATGAGTACGATCCTGATATAGCTTGTTTTCAGGAAATGGTAGCCAGTGACAGTGTTTCAAACGCCATTAATTACATTCCGGATTTCAAGAAGAAAATAAAGATGCTCGACTATCATTTTTCATTTAATAAAACACTGGATTTTGACCGAAAACACCATTTTGGTATTGTAATTTTCAGCAAGTATCCTATCATCAATAAAGTAACCTTTATTCCCGAACCTCATTGTTACAATTCTATTTTTCAATTTATAGATATTGTGAGAAACAATGATACCTTTCGGGTATTCAACCTGCATTTGCAATCTCTAAAATTTTCTCCCGAAAACAGAGATTATTTAAATGAACCTTCTATTAAAAATGAGGAAGATATTAAAGAAACGAAAACCATTATCAGCAAATTTAAAACAGGTTTTTTCAAACATCACTGGCAAAGCGATAATGTAAAACGTGAGATAGATAATAGTCCTTATCCAGTGATTATATGCGGTGATTTTAATGATGTGCCTAATTCTTATGCTTATAATACCATTGGTGAGGGACTAAATAATGCCTTTACCATAAAAGGTTCTGCAATAGGAAACACTTATGATGGTATTTCTCCAACATTAAGAATTGATAATATTTTTTTGGATGAAAAATTCAGCGTAGAACAATTTATCCGAATCAAAAAGAAACTCAGTGATCACTTTCCTATAGTATCTGATTTTATATTTCACAAACAATAAATTCATTAATTAAACATCACACTGTTTAGTATCAGCTATCTGATTTATCTTTGTTACTAATCACTTTTAAAATCCCGAAATTATTTAATCGGCAATGGCACTAAGTATTTACAACTCATTTTCGCGTAAAAAAGAATTGTTTGAACCGATCACTGCAGGCTATGCGGGGATGTATGTGTGTGGTCCAACAGTGAGTGGTGAAAGTCATCTTGGTCATGCAAGACCTTATATTACTTTTGATATTGTAAATCGTTATCTGCAATTTAAAAAATTAAAAGTTCGTTATGTTCGCAATATCACCGATGCCGGACATTTTGAAGAAGAAGGAAGAGAGGCCGAAGATAAAGTAAGCAAGAAGGCACAGCTTGAAAGAATGGAACCCATGGAACTGGTACAGAAATATACCAATCTTTTTCATTGGGCTATGAAACAATTCAATTGTATTGAGCCCAGCATTGAGCCCACCGCAACAGGCCATATTGTAGAACAAATAGGAATGATTGAAGACATTATTGCCAAAGGTTATGCTTACGCTATAAATGGATCTGTTTATTTTGATGTGAAAAAATATGCCGCCAATTATGATTATGGAAAATTAAGCGGAAGGGTTCTCGAGGATTTAATTGATGCCGGAAATCGCGAAGTTGTTTCCCGTGATCTTGAAGGTCAAAACGAAAAAAGAGATACTGCAGATTTTGCATTATGGAAATCAGCACCTCCAGAACATATTATGCGGTGGAAAAGCCCATGGGGAGAAGGTTTTCCGGGTTGGCATATCGAATGTTCTGCAATGGCTACAAAATACTTAGGCGCTAATTTTGATATTCATGGCGGTGGTATGGATTTGCTTTTTCCTCATCATGAAAGTGAAATTGCACAAAGCACCATTTGCAATCATTCTGCTCCGGCAAAATACTGGATGCACAATAACATGATTACCATCAATGGAAGAAAGATGGGAAAGAGTTACAATAATGTTATCAAACTAACGGAATTGTTCAGCGGCAGTCATCCTCTGCTTAGTCAGCCATTTCATCCAATGACCATTCGTTTTTTTATTTTACAAAGCCATTACAGAAGTCCGCTGGATTTTAGTAATGATGCTTTGCTGGCAAGCGAAAAAGCGTTTAAACGACTTTGGGAAGCTTTTGAAGTGTTAAAAAATTTATCTTCGGAAAATAATGAAATTGCTTCTGATAAAGAGCTTGATGAAAAAATAAACAACTGGCTTAATGAATTCGAATTGTTTATGGATGACGATTTCAGCAGTCCTAAAGTAATTGCCAACATGTTTGAATTAAGCCCTTTAATCAATTCATTTAAAGATGGTATTATTCCAATAAAATCAATAAGTCACCACACGCTTCATTTGCTGAAAGAAAAGTTTAAATTTTTTCTGGAAGATATTTTCGGATTAATTTCTATTGATAGTAATAATAATCAAATACTCAATCCTGTTATGGAATTGCTTCTCGATTTGAGAAAAGAAGCCAAATTAAAAAAAGACTTTGCTACTTCTGATAAAATCCGAAATCAATTAACCGCAATGGGATTTGTGATTAAAGATGAGAAAGATGGGGGAACGAGTTGGGGGATAGGCTAGATACTGGATTCTGGATTCTAAATTCTCAGCAATGTCTCCTAAAAGGGACGTTGCGTTTGCAGAAGATTAGTTCAAAAGGTTTAAATTCTCAGTAATGTCTCCTTAAAGGGACGTTGCGTTTGCAGAAGATTAGTTCAAAAGGTTTAAATTCTCAGCAATGTCTCCTAAAAGGGACGTTGCGTTTGCAGAAGATTAGTTCAAAAGGTTTAATAGGTTCAACATGTTCTAGCGTTTAACAAACGAAAAACCACAAACGATTAACGATAAACCACAAACAATTCTTAACATCCAATGAGCCACATTCAACACTTGAGTAAAGATAAACTCCTGGCTAAAATTATAGACAAAAAAAATCCCATTAAATTAACAACAGAAAAAAACATTTACCTGACGCTCTGCTTTTCTATCATGAGTCAGCAATTAAGTACAAAGGTTGCTGCTATTATTCATGAAAGATTTTTAGCAGTATATAAAAATAAAAAACCTTCTCTCCAACAAATAACGTCTACCCCATTTTCGGTATTAAAAAGTATTGGGCTTTCAGATTCTAAAACAAATTACCTTCTTAATGTGTGTGATTATTTTATTGCTAACAAGCTTACCGACTCAAAGCTTCATAAAATGTCCGATGAAAATATAATCGAAATGCTGACGCAAATTAAAGGCGTGGGCAGATGGACTTCGGAAATGGTGCTGATGTTTTCGATGGGCAGAGAAGATGTTTTTGCTGTTGACGATCTGGGTATTCAGCAACAAATGTGTAAGTTATATAACATTGATATGGCTTCTAAAAAAGAAATGAAATTAAAAATGCAACAAGTTGCCGAAAACTGGAAACCTTACAGAACTTATGCTTGCAGGTATCTTTGGGACTGGAAAGATGAAGTGTAAGAAAACAAAATCAGGTAATATTGTCAAAATTAATGTCGCATTATTACGTGTTTCCTTTCCGAACGAGCAACTTTTATCCCATTATTTTATTAACCTTGACAAGACTTTATTTCTCCTAATTAATTTTTATTTATCCAATTAAAAATTGAATAGGATATAATTTACTTTACTCAAGTAATCCAACAATTTCCATTAAATATCTTTCATCTATTTTATCAAAATAATTAAAAAAAACACTATCAACATCAAGAACTCCAGTAAACTTACCATTATGCATAACCGGAATTACAATTTCGGATTTAGATAAACTACTGCAGGCAATATGACCCGGGAATTTCGAAACATCTTCAACAATTATTGCATTCATTTGCTCCCAGGCCTTTCCACAAACACCTCTGCCTTTTTTTATTCGTGTACACGCTACCGGTCCCTGAAATGGACCTAAAACAAGTTCATCGTTTTTTAATAAATAAAAACCCACCCAAAGCCAGTCAAATTGCTCTTTTAATGAAGCTGCAACATTCGCAAGATTGGCTATAAGATCAGTTTCACCGGCAAGCAATCCTTCTATCTGTGGAATTAAGGAAAGGTATTTTTCTTCTTTAGAACCTTTGTTGATGATTAAATCTTCTGCCATTGCTAAAAATTATTTACGATTACAAAACCAATTCACTTATCCGCGAAGGCTCATAGCCTTTCTGCATAAGATATTGTTGTATTTTTTTTCTTTTGACAAAAATGTTCTTTTCCGACTTCAGTGTTTTTTCTTTGATATTGAAGAGTTTTTTGAGTTTTTGCTCATATTCTTCTTCATCAATTAACTTCAAAGCTTTTTTTATACAATAGTCGCTTACTTGTTGCTGCTTTAATCTATATTTTATTTTATTCTTTCCCCAGTCTTTCATCCGAAATTTACCGCCGGCGTAAGCAATAGCATATCTTTCCTCGTTCAGAAAATTTTCCTCAATGAGCTTGGAAATTAACGCTTCGACTTGATCTTTATACAAACCAAAACTGTATAGTTTTTCTTTTACCTCATGGTGATTCCTTTCCTGATAAGCACAAAATTGCCTGATTTTTTGGAAAGCCTTATCTGGTCCTATATTGAGAATTTGTGTCAAATGTTGAAAATTATGTAGATTTTATGTTGAAATTAGGAAGAAATTATCTTCGTTTCATTAGCTGCAATCTTTTATCTTTGGCACTTATAAAATATTGCTTATGAAGTTTATAGTGTCATCGTCTGCATTGTTGAAACAATTACAACAAATCAGCGGAGTTATCAATACCAACACCGTGTTGCCTATTCTGGAAGATTTTCTTTTCGAAATTGAAAAAAACAAACTCACTGTAGTTGCTACCGATCTTGAAACGGTTATGAAAATACATATGGAAATTGAAGCCAAGGATAGCGGAAAAGTTTGTATCCCTGGAAAAATCCTTATGGATTCTCTTAAAAATATTGCCGATCAGCCGCTTACCTTCAATATTGATAAAAATTATGCTATTGAAATTACCAGCGACAATGGAAAATATAAAGTTATGGGCGAAAATCCGGATAACTTTCCCCGTGAGCCTCAAGCTGATGAAGCCAATTCTTTTACCATGCCTTCCTCTGCTTTAGTTACTGCTATTAATAAAACTATTTTTGCGGTTAGTAGTGATGATCTTCGTCCGGCAATGACAGGTGTATATTTTGAATTGGATAAAAAAGGAATCACATTTGTTGCTACAGATGCTCACAGATTGGTTCGTTTTACCAGAAAAAATATCAAGTGTCCTCAGAAAGACAGTTTTATTGTTCCCAAAAAACCTTTATCTCTTTTGAAAAGCTCGCTTCCCGATAATGAAGACGAACTGACTATTTCTTATAACAACAATCATCTTTTTGTAACTCATGGCGGAACAGAATTAGTATGCAGATTAATTGACGCTCGTTTTCCGGATTATAAAGTTGTGATACCAACCGACAATCCTTTTAAAATGATTGCCAATAAAAATGATTTTCAAAACGCGTTAAGAAGAGTAAGTGTATTTAGTAATAAAAGTACCAATCAGATTGCCTTAGCAATTAGCGGTAACCATTTACAACTTACCGCTCAGGATGTTGATTTTAGTAATGAAGGAAATGAGAGAATGAGCTGCCAGTATGATGGAGAAGATTTACAAATTGCTTTCAATGCAAAATTTCTAATTGAAATGCTAAATGGAGCAGATACTCAGGAGGTGCTAATGGAGTTAAGTACACCAACAAAAGCAGGAATACTTAAACCCGCCGAACAAGCCGAAGATGAAGAATTGTTAATGCTGGTAATGCCATTGATGTTGAATAATTAGTGACATATTTTTTATAAAACAAGAAACGCCTTCAAATGAAGGCGTTTCTTGTTTATACCATTTATTGCTTTTTAAAGCTTGCTAATTTTTTTAATAAAAGTCTGATTTTTTAGTCTAATCATTACAATGTATGATCCTTTAGAAATATTTTCTGCAGGAATCACAAAATTATTAGCGCCTGCATTTACACTTATCTGTTGGCTCACCATTCTTCTTCCGCTAAGGTCTGTTATGGATAGTTCCCCCTGCTCATTTGCTTCGGCCTCAAATTCTATTTTCATACTTTGATAAACAGGATTTGGATTTATAAACATTTCAGCAACTCTGTTATTTTTTACACTCTTCACTTCACTATATTTAAAGCTGTTTAAATCTATCATTCTTAATCGATAGTAGTTGATTCCTTTTGCAGGAAAAGCATCAACAAATTGATAGTTATTATTTATACTGTTATTTCCAGTAACAAATACTTCTCCGATATTATTGAAGCTTCTTCCATCTACACTTCTCTCGATAATAAATTTATTGGTATTTATTTCATGGCTGGTTGTCCACGTCAGATTATTAATTTTTCCATTTCTGTTGGCTTCAAAGCTCAACATAGAAATCGGTACAACACCCGAATAGTTAATTTCAATATCATCTAAACCAAATGCATTTCCATATTGACTAACTCCATCAAATCCAAACTGGACCGTTTGGCCATTGTAAGCAGATACATTAACAATCTCCTGACTCCAATAAGGAGCTGTTACCGTTTCGTCAACTCTGGAGTAACCAGGCAGGAGCCTTGTCCAGGTAAGTCCATGATCAGCAGAAACGGTTAAGTATAAACTATCAAGTGACGTGGAATAAATATTATCATGACTCATCCAGAAACTAACGGTAGTGACTGGGCTAGGATTGGGAGGCAAAGCAGATGGCATTAGGATGCAGTTGCTAAATAATCTACTTATAGATCCAATCGAACTTGGAGGACTGTAACTATCAAAAAGAAAAAAAGAGTTTCCCGGTAATCTGGGAGATAAAGGTGATGTTTGATCAAAATTAATATAATCGCCAGATTGAATAGACCACAACTGACCACTTCCTGTAATTATATTTACATAAGGAAAAACTAAAAAACTCGATTCCACATCTTCAATTATTGGAAAGCTGCTTAACGTAGTAGCAGTAGAAAATACACTGGAAAGAGAATCATTGTATGTGGTACCATCACCGGCAAAATGAACATAGGCGGTATCAATATTATCACCAGTATTATTAAGATTAATTCCGTTGAAATTTACTGTTGAAATTACACCCGGCGCTATAGTCGTAGGATTTGTTAATGTGCCAGAATAAGCATTAGCCCCTCCAACCTTTAGTGTTATTGTTGCTGCACCAGCAGGAATACTGTTCAATCCTGCATTATATACTTGAACGCCGATACTTTGCGGGCTATTAAAACAAGAGGCCGTTGGTGCAACAATGTCATAGATTTCTGCATCAAGAGGAAAAGTATGAACAAGTACTATTGCGGGTCTCGAAACCGTTTGTGTTAATGATGTTGTTCCGGAAACAGGAGCAGCCGTTCCATTATATTTTCTTGAAGAAAAAACATGAGCATCACTGGAGTTTCCTTCAGACTCCAAAAAGAAATAACCCGGATGAATTACTCTATCTAGTCGCTCTATTAATACTTCTAAGTTGTTTCCCGAATTGCGGGTAAATGGAGTATTAAGCGTAATTCCTATAAGTCCTGCAGGTGAAGCCGTAAATGAGCCATTATAAACCAGCGTGTATCCAGATGTGTTATATATACCCGTAGAAAATGTTGTTGTGGCTGACGGAATATTTTTCATCCAAATTTTGTAACTGCTAACCGTTGTAGTGGTTCCTTCCGTATATAAATAAAAATAAATTTTCTGAATAGCGCTTCCGGCTGTAATGAAATTTCCTGAACCGATTTCTGCATCTGTATAAATTGATTCTGAAGCATGATATCTAGAAGAACCAATTACTGTTGAATCTGTAGCGTTCAGATTATATAATATATTTACGGTTTGTGCATTAGAATAATAAAAACATAGAAGGAAGAAAGTGACAATAGAAAAATATTTATTTATTTTGTTTTGTAAAAATTTCTGTTTCATGAGGTATTGATTTATTTGAATGAAATAATTTTAAGACTTCTCTTTTAAAGAAAAAATAAAATTAGTCGGTATATACTGAAGATAGCTCAAAAATATGTTTTTTCCAAGGTTGAGAAGATGATTTATAATACCAACGTCTATGTCAAACAGGATGATTAGCTTTGATTCCTGGAATTGTGTTTACTTAAATAAATTTTTCCTATTAATGAAAAAAATTGCAATGATACCGGCACGATATGCAGCCACACGCTTTCCTTTCAAACTGATGCAGCCGCTAGGTAATAAAACCGTTATCAGACATACATACGATAATACATTGGCTACAGGATTATTTGATGAAGTGTTCGTAATTACTGACAGTGATATTATTTTCAAAGAAATTATAAACAATGGAGGAAAAGCG
>CANFGZ010000036.1 GCA_947446585.1 Chitinophagaceae bacterium
ATTTGAACCGTTGCAAGAGGGATTTTGGCATTAACGGTCGCCCTGCCAAAAAACATTTTGCAACTTGTGACGTTGACGCGTCATGAACAACGACAACTAATTGATAATCAGTAAAATAGTATATGCGGTGTGAGTACCTCTCTCTCCGCATAAAGAGGATGTTTCATGAAAATGAGCATCCTTTTTTTTGTTTAGGATATTTGCACTAAGGCAAAAAGATTCACAAAAACATCTAGTTTCTATTATCCAATGTGACTCGGTCAAAAGACCTTCGTCGGCATCAGTTTCCAGTATCCAATGTGACTCGGTCAAAAGACCTTCGTCGGCATCAGTTTCTAGTATCCAATGTGACTCGGTCAAAAGACCTTCGTCGGCATCAGTTTCCAGTATTCAATGTGACTCGGTCAAAAGACCTTCGTCGGCATCAGTTTCCAGTATCCAATGTGACTCGGTCAAAAGACCTTCGTCGGTATCAGTTTCCAGTATCCAATGCGACTCGGTCAAAAGACCTTCGTCGGCATCAGTTTCTAGTATCCAATGTGCCTCGGTCAAAAAACCTTCGTCGGCATCAGTTTCCAGTATCCAATGTGACTCGGTCAAAAAACCTTCGTCGGCATCAGTTTCTAGTATCCACTAAACCCTCTGCGTCAAACTCGTTTTCTCCATTCTCTGCGGTGAAAAAAAAACCTCCCATTAGGGAGGTCTCTTTTTATTAAAGCTATTTTATTTTTTTCGGGTATTTTGTTTGCGTTTTCCAAAAAGGTTACCTTCTTTAAATCCAGGTCCTTCTGGTGGTCCGAGATAACTTTGAGCGCAACGGAAACCAACTGTAGAAGATCCTTGGTCTTCTTGCATATAACGACGTGCTCCAGGAGAAAGCCAATAAGCTCTGTCGTTCCAGCTGCCGCCTTTGATTACTCTAGATTTATCATTGATTAATGTAGTTACTCCATATTGGTAAGAGGCACTGCTGGCAGAATCTCCATCAAGATAATTGATTACATTATTACGCTGATAATTGGTTCTGTTTTTAACTTCTTCATCAGAGATATCAACTTTCTTTAGACGACCAAGGCTATCTCTTTCAAATTCTCCGCTACTGTTTTTATAATATTTCTGAAATTTATTACCACGGAAATAGTTGAAATCCTGACCATCAGTAGGAGTTAAAGGTCTGTAAACATCACCAACCCACTCGCTCACATTACCACTCATATTGTACAATCCAAAAGCATTAGGGTAGAAAGCTTTAATTGGTCCTGCAATTGCAGCCCTGTCATTCAAACCACCCGAAACACCCATGTTGTCTCCACTGGTGCGTTTAAAGTTGGCTAAGAATTTTCCTTGCCAGGTACCATGACGATTATCTCTTAAACCATTAATATTTTTACTCCAAGAATAAATTTGTTGATTAGAACGTAATTCTTCTCCACTTTTGGTTTCACTTTTACGTGGAGATGGGTTTTGGTCTAATAAACCATAAGCAGCATATTCCCATTCTGCTTCTGTTGGTAAACGATATCCAATATTAAGAATACCATCTTCCATTCTAACCGTATTTCTTGTTTTATTATTGATATCTTTTAAATCAGATTTTTTAGGTTTTGTTCTTCCCTGAATCATATCGGGATTCATCAGATAAGCCTCGGTATTAAAAGAACCGTCAGAACCAGAACCTTTCATTTCTTTTTTAGCGGCATCTTTTTTAAGATACCCTTTTTTCATCAGGTTAAATTCGTTAACACGATCTGTTCTCCACATACAGAAATCATGAGCTTGCTGCCAGCTAACACCAACTACTGGATAATAATTGTAAGATGGATAGCGGAAATAATACTCAACATAAGGTTCATTGTAAGCCAATTCTTCTCTCCAGCATAAAGTGTCCGGAAGGCATTTGGCCATTACAGCGGTATCTCCACTAAAGGTGTTATCTACCCAGTATAAATATTCTCTATAGTGCACATTGGCAACTTCAGTTTCATCTATAAAAAAGGAAGGAACAGTAACCCTGCGAGGAATATTATTCCAATCGCCCATTACATCTTCTTCTTTCGCGCCCATTACAAATGAGCCACCTTGTACGAATACTAAACCTGGGCCGGCTTTTGGATACTTAACCTTAGAAACATGGAAATTACCCATATTTTTATCGTCATAACTCCATCCGGTTACTCCAGACTTTTCTTTCTTTTTGCCAAATACTCCACAGGAATTCAAAGTAATGGCAGATAATCCTAAAATAATTAGGGACTTTAATGAGATTGTTTTTTGCATGTGCATTCGTTTTGCAAATTGGTTAACGAAGGGTTTTCTTGTTTATTGTATTAATTTGGGTTACAATCGATGCGAATATATAAACTTTCGCTTGATTCGAAATTAATTTTACCATTTTGTTTGTAAAAAATAAAAAAACTAAAATTTTATGCAACGATTTTTATAATTCATTTGTCATGTTATCCATTAAATCAATTTAATTATTACAAAACGCAATATTTAGAAATGAATCTTCGTTTTGAAAAACACGACAACTAATTATGTTGCCAATTTTTTAATTTTTGGCATTTTAAAAAAAAATATTGGTGATTTCAATAAAACTATTATTTTTACAACTCAAACAAAATTAACACACACAGCTTATAGATAGAAACTCTACCTAACCAAGACAATAAAAATCGCATGAAACAAGCAACTTTGAGACTAACTGCTCTAGTTATGTTATTAACGGGTTCAGTTACTGCAACCCAGGCACAATCAGATCCAATTAACGTAGTAACATCTGCCGTTCCTTTTTTAAGAATTTCTCCTGATGCTCGCGCTGGCGGTATGGGTGATGTAGGTATAGCAACAGCTGCTGATGCCAATTCTGGATTCTGGAATTTAGCAAAAACTCCGTTTGCAAAAGATAAAATGACCATAGCTGCTTCTTATACTCCATGGTTGAGTGATTTGAAACTTAACGACGTTTATTTAGCTTCTTTAGCTGGATATTATCAATTGGATGAAACTCAGGCCTTATCTGCTTCTTTAAGATATTTTAGCTTAGGAAGTATTCAGTTTACTGATTTCAGTGGAAATGCATTGCAATCATTTCGTCCTCGTGAATTCGCATTTGACGCAGGATATTCAAGAAAACTTTCTAATAAAATCGGATTGGGTGTAGCATTACGTTATATTAGCTCAGATCTTGCAGGTGGAAGTGTAAATGGAGTTACTTATAAAAAAGGTACTGCTGTAGCAGGTGATGTTCACTTCTTTTACAAAGGTACAAATGCAAGTGGTAACGGATTCGATTGGGGTGCTACTTTAACTAACTTAGGTTCTAAGATTTCTTATACAAGCGATGCTAGTCAAAAGGATTATATTCCTGCTAACTTTGGAATTGGTTGTGCTTACAATAAAACATTCGATGCCGATAGCAAAATCACTTTTGCTTTGGACATCAACAAATTAATGGTACCAACTCCTCCAAGTGCTACAGATTCAGCTTCATTGGTTGATTACCGTTCAAAAGGTGTAGTATCAAGTTGGTTCAGCTCTTTCGGTGATGCCGGAAAAGATGAATTGAAAGAAGCTACATTAGCAGTAGGTTCTGAATACTGGTACAAAGATCAGTTTGCTTTCAGAGCTGGATATTTCTACGAAAATAAAATAAAAGGAGATCGTCGTTATTTCACTTTGGGCGCTGGTTTAAAGTATAACATGATGGGATTAAACTTCTCTTACTTGTTACCAACAGGTTCTGGAGTTAATCGCAATCCTCTTTCAAATACATTGCGTTTCAGCTTAGTGTATAACATGGATTCAAAAAAATAATTTCTGATAACTTTTATAATAAAGCGTTTCTTTAACCGGAAACGCTTTTTTATTTTTGCAAAACTCAATTTTTTAAAAAGTTTAAAAAGTTTCAAAGGTTCAATATGTTCAAAAGGTTAGTTCAACGGTAAAATACTAGCCAACCAAACAACATAACTTCTTAAACCTTTTGAACCTCTTAAACCTTTTGAATCTCTCAAACCTTTTGAACTTACAATTATGTCATACCGAATCGGCTCCGGCGTAGATTTTCATCAGTTAGCAGCAGGCAGAGACCTTTGGATTGGTGGTGTAAAAATTCCTCATCATAAAGGATCATTAGGACACAGCGATGCAGATGTGTTGCTGCATGCCATATGCGATGCAATGCTGGGAGCTTTGGCATTAGGCGATATCGGAAAACATTTTCCCGACACCAGCAGTGAATTTAAAAACATCGATAGCAAAATTTTACTCAAACGCAGTTTTGATTTGATTACCGAAATGGGTTACCAAGTTGTCAATATAGATAGTACATTATGCCTCGAGGCCCCCAAAATTTCGCCTTATGTTGAAGAAATGAGAAAGGCAATATCAACAGTGCTAGCAATTAATATTGCTGATATTTCTATCAAAGCCACAACAACAGAAAAAATGGGATTTGTGGGCAGAGAAGAAGGGCTGGTGGCTTATGCAACAGTATTACTAAAACGCATAAACGAAAATTAAAAATGTCCGAAATAAAAATAAATGTCATCAATCACTCTGGAAATCCACTGCCTGAATACGCAACATTGGGTTCTTCAGGAATGGACATCAGAGCACATTTAAATGAACCGGTAACTTTAAAACCACTCGAAAGACAATTAATTCCTACTGGATTATTTATAGCATTACCTGAGCATTATGAAATTCAAATCAGACCAAGAAGCGGATTGGCATTTAAACAAGGGATTACTTGTTTAAACACACCCGGTACCATTGACAGCGATTACCGTGGTGAAATAAAAGTATTACTGATTAATCTGAGCAGCGAAGATCAAACTATTCATAAAGGAGATAGAATTGCACAATTAGTTGTTTCAAAAACTGAACGAGCTCAATTAAATCAAGTTGAAATATTAGATGAAACGGTAAGAGGTGTCGGAGGGTTTGGACATACGGGGGTGAGGTGAGGATGGAAAGAGCTGGAAAGAGCTGGATAGGCTGGATAGAGCTGGATAAAGCTGGATAGAGCTGGATGAAGCTGGATAGGCTGGATAGAGCTGGATGAAGCTGGATAGGCTGGATAAAGCTGGATAAGTCTACATTCTCAGCATTGTCTCCTGAAAGGGACATTGCGTAATGAGTAAACTGGATAGGCTGGATAAAGCTGGATAGGCTAGGTTTTAAAGGTGTAACATGTTTTTCTGAATTGATAAAACCTTTGAAACATTTGGAGATTCTTAAAGCACTTAAACATTTGAAAAATAATAATGAAAAAAATAATTATAGCAATTTTTGTTTTAATGGCTTTCACTTTCATCAGTTGCCGTTCTACCAGAAAAATAAATAAGGCTATAGAGCCAAAAGAGTTAATCGCCGCTCTCGTTAATAAAGACATTGAAGATTCAATAAGAAGAGTTAAGGAAACATTGGAACAATTCAAATCTCAGAAAATAGATTTTAAAACTTTCAGTGCAAAAATAAAAGTAGAATCTTCTGGAGCAAAGGGTAAGAACCCTGATATTACTGCAGTAATTAAAATAGTTAAAGATTCTGCCATTTGGATGTCATTATCGGCAACCTTTCTGAATGTTGAAATATACAGAGTGCTGATTAAAAAAGATAGTGTAATCCTGATCAACAAACAGGACAAAGAAGTACAATACCGATCTTTAGATTACCTGCAGGAAGTAACACAGATTCCTTTTGACTACATAACTTTACAGGATTTAATTATTGGCAATCCTATTTTTATTGGTGATAGTGTAATCTCTTTCAGAAAAGCAGAAAATAATATTCTGATTTCAACTATTGATCAATATTTTAAAAATCTTATCACATTAACAAGCGATGCCAAAATAATGTTACACAGTAAAATGGACGATATTGAATTAGGTCGAAGCAGAACTGCTGACATTATTTATGATGGTTATGAAAATAATAATGGAATTAATTTCTCAACAAACAGAGAGATCTCAGCATCAGAAAAAACGAAAATTGAAGTAAAGCTCAATTATAAACAATATGAATTTAACAAAGAATTGTCGATAGTTTTCAATGTTCCTAAAAATTATAAACGCAAATAGTTTTTATTTGCCTGATTGAGAATAATATTTATAATTTGATCAGGGTTTGTATTTTTGCGTTACTCTTTAAATTCAATACATGATGAAATTCATTCTTTCTACACTTGCTTGTTTAATCCTGGCTTTTGTTGTGGTTGCACAGCCAAAATCAAGAGAAGAGCTGGAGAAACAAAGACAACAATTGAAAAGGGAGATAGAGGAGACTGAAAAATTATTGAACAACAATAAAACTCAAACAAAGGAAAACCTTTTGCAATACAATCTGATTGCAAAAAAAGTAAATCTTCAAGACAGGGTTATTGACAATATTAACAAAGATCTGAACATGCTAGACAATAGTATGTTTATGATTTCAAAAGATGTTCGCCGATTCGATCTTTTATTAGATACGCTGAAACAGGAATATGCTAAAAGTATGGTTTATGCTTACAAGAACAGAAGCAGCTATGATTTTTTGAATTTCATTTTTTCTGCTGCTAATTTTAATGACGCCATTAAACGAATATCTTATTTAAAAAGTTATCGTACTTATCGGGAAATGCAGGGGGATAATATTTTGCGTACTCAGGAGCTTAGAAAAAAAAGAATACAGGATTTAAATGGAACAAAAGATCAAAAGAATGAAGTGCTGAAAGTACAAAGCAAGGAGATGGCATTACTCGAAACTCAACGAAAGGAAAAAGATAGGGTAATTGCAGAATTAAAAAAACAAGGTAAACAACTCAATAAACAAATTGCCGCTAAGCAGAAGCAAATGCAAAAAGTAAACAATGCTATTGCTGCTGCAATTCGAGCCGCACAGGAAGAAGCCAGAAAAGAGGCTATGGCAAAAGCAGCGGCTGAAAAGAAGAGACTTAAAGAAGAGGCAGACAGAATAGCCAAAGCCAACGCATCAACTGATGTAAAAGTCAACGCTACTAAAACCACCGTAACTACAGTTCCTAAAACAACACCCACGCCTGCCCCCAAAGCAGAGAGCGTATTGTTGAATTCAGAAAATACCGCCTTAAACGCAAGTTTTGAAAAAAACAGAGGCGCTTTACCCTGGCCATTAGATAGAGGTATTGTATTGATGCATTACGGCTCCAACAGCTTACCTAGTGGCACTATTATGGATGTAACGTCTGTTACCATTTCATCAGAAATTGGCTCTATTGTAAAGTCTGTGTTTGATGGAACCGTAACCGCAGTAAAGCCTATAGAAGACATGATTGTAGTTATCATCCAGCATGGGCGTTATTTTACAACGTATAGTAATTTATCTGGTGTTACTGTTCAGAAAGGACAATCTATTAAAACCGGACAACCACTGGGTCGTGTAGCCGCTAATTTTGATGGAGTAGGCGCAATTGATTTTTACATTAGTAATGAAACTAGCAACTACGATCCGGAAAAATGGTTGAAGAGGAGGTAGATACTAGATATTAGATTCCATCACTCTCTTATACAACGCTTCATATTGTGGCACTATATTATCAATTCCAAATCGTTTCGCTTGAGCTAATGCATTTGCTTTAAATTGAAGATGAGTAGCGGGGTCAGAAATTATAGCAATAGCATTTTTACTCATGTCGTCGATGTCTCCCACATTACTCATATAGCCCGAAAAACCGTTGATGTTTATCTCAGGCAAACCGCCTGCATTGGTTGATATTACAGGTACTTCAGCAGCCATAGCTTCTAGAGCAGCCAATCCAAAACTTTCATATTCGCTGGGTAAAAGGAACAAGTCGGCTATAGGTAAAATGTCTTCTATCTGTTCTTGTTTTCCTAAAAATTTTATTTCACCACATTGGTTACAACTACGTGTAAATGCTTCTATTTCTGGTCGTTCCGGACCATCGCCAATCAATAATAATTTAGAAGGAATTTTCTTGTCAATTTCCAGAAAAATTTTCACTACATCTTGTATGCGTTTTAGCTTTCTGAAATTGGAAGCATGAACAATTATTTTTTCGCCATTTGGTGCAATCAATTTTTTAAATGCATCAACGGGTTTTCTGTTGAATCTTTTAATATCTATAAAATTGTAAATGACCTCAATAGGTTTCTGTATGGAAAAATTGAGATAAGTTTCTTCCTTGAGGTTTTCTGACACTGCCGTAAGGATATCACTTTCTTCCATTGAAAATGTTACTACCGGACTATAAGTTTTATCTCTTCCAACCAACGTAATATCTGTTCCATGTAAAGTTGTTATTACAGGAAGTCGTTTGCCCTGTTTCATCAAAATCTGTTTGGCCATATAAGCTGCTGATGCATGAGGAATGGCATAATGTACGTGCAGTAAATCGATGTCATGATTGTTTGCTACATCCACCATGGCACTAGCCAATGCAGTTTCATAAGGTGGAAAATCAAACAAAGGGTAGGTAGGTACTCTTACTTCGTGATAAAAAATATTTGTATGAAAACCACTTAATCTAACTGGTTGCTGATAAGTAATGAAATGTATATTATGTCCTTTTTCAGCCAAAACTTTACCGAGTTCAGTTGCCAACACACCTGAACCACCAAAAGTGGGGTAACATACAATTGCAATATTCATGATTGATTGTTGAATGATTGTTTTGCAATTTAAGTTTTATGGGCAACTGCACCAAAATGATGTTTGTTATTTAATTGTTTCACGCAAGGAACGCTAGAGCGCAAAGCCGCAATGGTTTTTAGTCACAATGGCTCGAAGGCACAAAGTAACACGAAGAGTCTTTAAATTTTTAGAAGATAATTTTAATGGTCCCCCACTCATTTGGGAGAGGGGGTTAGGTATTTTTGTTCATGAGAAATTGATTATTTATAAATCAATATACCAGTTTTACATTCTACATTTAATATTTTACATCCAATGTTCTACTGGTTTTATTTAAGTTTGCCTATAATTATTATCATATGCTATACAGAATTGCTTGTCTTATTTTATTTGTAGCTTCATTTAAACCGGTTGCTGCACAGCAAGAAGATTCCTTGTTCATCAGAAAATTATTCAATGAAGTAATGTCGAATGCCAATGCATATGAAAATCTTCGTTTTTTATGTAAGAAAGTTGGCCCAAGATTAAGTGGCTCGACTAATGCAGCAAAAGCGGTTGTTGAAACATCCCGAATGCTAACAGAAGCAGGAGCAGAAAGAGTTTATGAACAACCTTGCATGGTTCCTCATTGGGTTAGAGGTGGAAAAGAATCTGGGTATGTAATATTAGCAGGTGGAGAAAAGCACATGTTGAAATTATGTGCATTAGGCAATGCTGTTGGCACACCAAAATCGGGTATTAAAGCGCAAGTTGTAGAAGTGACTTCTATGAAACAAATAAGTGAATTAGGAGAAAAAAATATTAAAGGGAAAATTGTTTTTCTTAATATACCAATGAATCCTACTTATTTGTACACCTTCAAGGCTTATGGCGAAAGTGGTGTAGCCAGATGGGACGGGCCTTCACAGGCAGCAAAATATGGCGCCATTGGAACTATGGTTCGTTCGCTGGCTAGTAACAATGACGATTACCCGCATACGGGAGTCATGAGTTACAACGATTCTTTTCCGAAAATTCCGGCCATTGCAATTAGTACCAATGATGCCCAATGGTTAAGTGCTCAACTCAAATTATCAAATAACGTTTCTGTATGGTTTAAAACATCTTGTGAAATGCTTGCTGATGTAGCCTCTGCAAATGTTATTGCTGAAATTAAAGGATCCGAATTTCCTGATCAAATTATAACTGTTGGAGGTCATCTGGATAGTTGGGATCTGGCTGAAGGCGCTCATGATGACGGCACGGGATGTATGCAATCTATAGAAGTTTTAAGAACGATGAAGGCGATGGGATATAAACCTAAAAGAACAATAAGGATCGTTTTATTTATGAATGAAGAAAATGGCAGCAGAGGTGAAGAAGCTTATTTTAATGCCGCAAAGAAAAATAACGAAAAACATTTGTTTGCTCTAGAAAGTGATGCGGGAGGTTTCAGTCCGAGTGGATTTGGAACAGATATGACCAAAGATCAGTTTACAAAAGTATTAACCTGGAAACATTATTTTGAAGATTATGACATTAATAAATTTTCGAATGATGGTAGTGGCTCAGATATTGGCTCACTCAAATCCTTAGGCACGGCATTGTCTGAACTGCGACCGGATAGTCAACGGTATTTTGATGTTCATCATGCGGTTACTGACGTTTTTGAAAATGTAAGCAGAAGAGAGTTGAATTTAGGTGCTTTTGCTATGGCTGCATTTGTATATCTAGTTGATCAGTATGGCTTCTAAATCAAATCAGGCTTGTATTAAAAAGATAACCGGTATTTTGTGAAGTTCCGGTATGGTTTTTTTCCATTGTGCCACAGTTTTTGTTTCTATTTTTTCTTCTTTGCCTGTGATATTAATTCCGATACAAATTTTCGTTTGTTCCTGACAGCACTGCAGTAATGATTCCAGCATTTGATTATTTCGATAAGGTGTTTCAATAAAAATTTTCGTGCTGTTATTTTTTAATGAATCGGTTTCCAGAGATTTTATTTTTTTTACTCGCTCTGCATGATCAATAGGAAGATAACCTACAAATTCAAATTGCTGTCCGTTCATTCCACTTGCCATCAATGCCAGTAATATAGAACTTGGACCTACCAAGGGCTTTATTCTGCAATTCAATTCCTGGGCAGTGGCAATCAGCGTTTGTCCGGGATCGGCAATTCCAGGGCATCCGGCTTCGCTGACAATGGCAATGTTCTTTCCTTGTTTGATTGCAGTTTTTAAATTATTGATTTGTTCTGTTTCTGCTTTATGAATGGTATGCCACTCGTAATCATCAATATTAATTGAGTTATCCATTGACTTAAGAAATCTTCTTGTGGTTCTTTCATTTTCGGCAAAGATTACCTGACATTGTTTCACCGCATCAATGATATAAAAAGGAATGGTTTCTTTTGCTTCTTCAGCTAAAAAACAGGGAACAAGATAAACAGTTGTCATTTTTTAGATAATTACATTTTTTTCTTTCGCCCGGTGAAGGCTTAATGTTGCGGCAATCACTGCATAACTTGGCGCAAATAACCATCCTATTACTGGCACAAAATGAAATAAATAAAATACCATTCCATTTCCAACTGCAAGACCACGATGATGGCTGATAAGATCAATACTTTCTGTAACGCCTAAGTTGTTTCTCTCACTGCTATAATCTAGCATCGAAAATCCCATATAATAACAGTCAATAAAAAATACAATCAGTGGAGTAATCCATCCAATCAAAGGTATGAGGGATAAAAAAAGCAAAGCAATCACATAAACAGTTTGCCAAGACATATTCCTCAATGCAATTCTAATTCCTCTTCTCATATCTTTTAACAACTGCGAAAAGCTAAAAGGAAATTCTTTACCGGTTAATATACTTTCTGTTTTTTCACTCAGATAAGCAAATACAGGTGAGCCAATAATAAGAAACATGAACTTGAAAAAGGAAAAATAAAATATCAGTAATAATAAGTGAATAAAAATCTGTCCGATAATAAAAAAGAAACTGAGCCAGGTATCCTGCATGTGATCCAGCCATTTTTTTACACCAAATTTTGTAAGCATCCAGGCAGTTGCAGCATTACTTGATATCCAGAAATAATAAATCCCGATAACAAATAATATAGCGTAAAATAATCCGGGAATTAAAATCCACTTCCACAATTTGTGCTTCTTGATAAATTGATGTGCTTCAAAATAAGCTTGTATGGAAATGATGATTTCTTTGAGCATTTTAAAAATTCTAATACTTCATCAGCGTAAATTTTAACTGATGAAAAGTTTTTAAAAAAATAAATTATCAATGGGAATTTGATTAAAACGCAGGACAGGGAATGCCCTTATTGTCTGGGGGTCGTTTGATATAAATTACAGAGAACTCAGTGCCACCTCTGCTGCCGGTTGCGGATTTCAACTCGCTGATGTTGATATCATAACTGGCTCCAATCCTTAAGCCCCCAATTTCAAGACCTAAGTATGGAATGAGTGCATCATTTAAACGCAACCAAGAACCGATAAAGATGTTAGTAGGTTTCTCGTCGCTGCCATTGGCATTTAGAGATAGGTTTCCACCAACAACAGTTTCACTGGCTTTATTTTGGAATTGCTGGATGAGTGAAAGATTCATTCCCACCACTTCAGAAATAGGAAATGAACCTCCTGCGTGCACCGTTAAGCGACCGGTAAGATTCCAGTTTTTATCTTTAAAACTAACTTTTGGCCGATTGATATGATACATTGATACACCCAAATAATAATTATTTTCTCCATTGCTAGAACCAGAATACAAAAGTCCGGCATTGATATCTAAATAATTCCTGTTTCTTCCAGTAAGTGGGTTTGTTCCTAAGTATTCACCTGAAGTTCCTTGAGCAAATCCGTTCTGTTGAAGTTCGTCCTCAAAAGTCAGCTTAGTTACATCCAAACCAACTGTAGAATAAGTGCCCTGAAAACCAGCACCAATTGTATTATAGCCACTCTCATCTAATGCTTTATGATAGGAAAGTGAAAGCGAACCATAATTCAGTTTTAAGGCGCCATTAGCACTGGCATCTGAAACTCCAGAAATTCCAACACCAAAAACATCCCCTTCAGGAATTTTATTTTTCATGATAGGAAAGTCTATGGAAGTACTGGTAGTAACATAAGCTTTTGGAATTGAAGGCCATTGATCTCTGTGATTGGCGGCTAATCTCCATATCCCATTGAACTTACCAGTAAAGGCCGGATTGAGTGTTAGTGGAGAAGAAAAGAACTGAGAAAAATGCGGATCCTGTGCATGAACACAAGATGAAATCATCACAAAAATTACAAGATGAACAAATTTCCTCATGAATTGATTTTATTGCAGGTAAAGATAATAAAATAGCTTTAAAATTCAAGCTATAATTATAAAGATTTGCACGAATTACTTTTAGTGGTAATCTATAGGATTATTGCTGAACCTTGGTTCCATAAGCTAAATCGCCCGCATCACCCAATCCAGGAACGATATAACCTTTATTGGTTAGCTCTTTATCTATATCTCCGCACCAGATATGAACATTAGGTTCTTCTTTTCTAACTAGGTCGATGCCAATGGTACAAGCAATCGCGCAAACAATATGAAGTTCTTTGAAATTGCCTTCCGTTCTCAAATGCTCAATGGCCTTAACCAAAGAGGCTCCTGTGGCCAGCATAGGATCACTAAGGATGACAACTCTTCCCTCAATGTTTGGACAACTCATATACTCAAGACTGATTTCAAAACTTCCATCGGCATGATGTTTTCTGTAAGCCGTTAAAAATGCGTTATCTGCCTTATCGAAATAATTCAACAATCCGTTATGCATAGCTATTCCGGCTCTTAAAATGGTACCTAATACAGGCTGTTCTTTTAATACAGAAACTTTTGCCTGTCCCATTGGAGTGGCAATAGTTTTTTCGGTTGATGCTAATTGTTTGCTGATTTCGTAGGCAGCTACTTCAGCAATTCTTTCGAGATTTCTTCTGAAGCGTAATCTATCGTTTTGAACTTCAATGTTTCTTATTTCGCTTACCCAGTTGCTTACTAATGAGTGATGTTCACTTAGATTTTTAACCATCTTTTTTTATTTTCAGTTTAATTATTAACGATCTCGCTTTATTAATGATTCTATTTAGTTAAATTAACAAACAAATCTAAAATAAAATAAACGAGTCAAGCTATTTTTGTTGAATTGTTTTAAAAATCATTTATCATGAAGCCATTTCATTATCTATTTCTCTTTGTATTAGTAGTAAATATTTCTTGTAAAAATAATAAAACGGGGAATGAGTCAACCGATAAATATAAAACCAGCAAGCTTACTATTCAGGACATGGAAAGAAAAAATCCGATTCGTTTTTTAAATGTTTCTGAAAATGATAAGCATAATATTATTGGTCAAACCGTCATTAAAGGAAAAATATCCAGCACAGCCACGCTGATTTCATACAAAGATGTGGCTATCAAGATATCATTTTTAAGCAAAACCGGAGCGCTGCTGGAAGAAGATGAAGAAGTGATTTATGAGGTGGTGAAACCAGGAAACCATATTGATTTTAAATCAAAATATTTTGCACCCAAAGGAACAGCGCAAATCAACATGAAAATTACAACAGCCAAAGCTTTAGATTAAGATACAAATTCGAAGCGGTCTCCATTAAATAAACCTTTGTCGCTTAATTTAAGGTGAGGAATGACCAGTAAGGCCATGAATGATAGTGTCATAAAAGGAGCGCTTAATGTACTCCCCAAATTTGATTTAGTAAACAAATCTATTTCGGTGTAAGCCTTAGCAACTTCATAACCATTGTTGGTACTCATTAATCCTGCAACTGGCAATGGAAGTATTTTTTCGGTATTTTCATCAACAGCACTCACTCCGCCCCCACATCTGATTATTGCATTTACGGCTCTGCACAAACTTTCATCATCGGTTCCAACGGCTACAATATTATGGCTGTCATGCGCAACCGAAGATGCCAGTGCTCCTTTTTTTAGGCCAATATTTTTTATAAATGCTTTTGCAACCGGAGCGTTAAAATAACGGTTCACAACAACTATTTTTAAAATATCATTTTCAACGTCAGAAACTATTTTGTCATTGATAACTTTTGGAGGAAATAATATTTTGTTTGTAATCAATTGACCATCCAATGCTTCAATAACCATTATTTCTTTTTC
>CANFGZ010000037.1 GCA_947446585.1 Chitinophagaceae bacterium
ATCGATTTGCTGCCTTCGTTCTGGTTGGGATTAAAATATGATTTAAGATGGATTTCCATAATACTGTTGCCGATTGTATTATTTTCTACTTATCCAAAGTTCTCTCCCTTTTACAGCGAAAAGCTAAAAAAAATATGGACCTATTATTTAGGGGTAATTACTTTATTGGTATTGTTTTTTTATGGAGCAGATTTTGGACAGTTTGCATACATCAATGCCCGATTAAACGCAGATTCATTGATTTTTGCAGAAGATCCCAAAGAAAGTCTAGAGATGGTATGGCAGAGTTATCCCATAGTATGGATTTTAATTTCTTTGATAGTTGCATTATTATTAATCAACAGGCTTTTCAGTAAATCGCATTTTACAATAGAAGGAAACAATATAAATGTTCACAAGTTTGATTATCTAAGAAGATGGCATCTTGCTGCATTGCTTATTTTATCGTGGTTTATTTATGGTTTTTTTACCGCAAGTCCTTTGAATTTTTTAAGGGCATTCCGATTAAATGAAGAATTTAAAAGTAATCTTGCTTTAAATCCTTTGCAGAATTTTTTTACTACTTTAAGTTTCAGAGATCCGGACTTTAATACAAAGGCTGGAATGTACTATAATTACACAGCCGATTTTTTAAATATTGATCTTGCAGAACGGAAGATTTATAATTATCGCCGCATCTTGCATCCCGATAGTAAAGCAATAGAAAGTCAGCCCAATATTGTATTAGTTATTTGTGAAAGCTTCAGCATGTATAAAAGTAGTATGAGTGGAAATGTACTGAACAGCACTCCATATTTTAATGAATTGTGCAATCAGGGCATATTTTTCAATCGATGTTTTTCACCAACATTTGGAACTGCACGTGGCGTTTTTGCTACAATAACAGGTACTCCGGATGTACAATTAAGCAAGTTTGCTACTCGTAATGCAGCTTCCATAAATCAAAGAACGATTATCAATGATTTTCAGGGTTATGATAAATTTTATTTTATCGGTGGCAGAAGTCAGTTCAATAATTTCAGCGGGTTGATAAAAAATATTAATGATGTTAAGATTTTTGAAGAAGGAAGTTATCATTCACCCAAAATGAATGTATGGGGGATCAGTGATAAGAATTTATTTCTTGAAGCTAATGGGGTATTGGCCAAACAACAGAAACCTTTTTTTGCCATCATTCAAACAGCTGATAATCATCGGCCTTTTGATATCCCAATAGAAGACAGTGATTTTGTTCAAAAAATAATCCCCGAAGAAGAATTGATTAAAAATGGTTTTGAATCACTCAAAGAATACAATGCATTTGCGTACACTGATTATTGTTATCAGAAATTTATAGAGGCCGCAAAAAAAGAAAGTTATTTTAATAATACCATTTTTGTTTTTGTGGGTGATCACGGAGTTGAAGGGAATGCAACAGCCGTATATCCAAATGCCTGGACAGAACAACGATTGAGCGATGAGCATGTTCCTCTCTTATTTTACGCACCCGCATTGCTTAATCATCAGATTCATAACGAAACTGCTTCTCAAATAGACGTTTTGCCTACAATAGCAGGGATGGTTCAACAGCCTTATTTGAATACCACTTTGGGCAGAGACTTGTTAGATAAATCAAAAAAAACCAATGCTGCATTTATAATTTATCATGCACCAGGATGGATAGGGGTAGTTGGAGATGATTATTTTTACAGAAAAAACATCAGAATCAGCAAAGAAGAATTGGTTCCATTAAAGCTCAATTTACCGGCACTATCCAAAGCTCAATCTGACGCTCTTAAGAAATCATACTCTGTGCTGACTTCAGCTATGTATGAAACGTCTCGCTGGTTACTCTTTAATAATAAGAATAAAGAGTAATCAAGATTTTAAAAAAATTAAACTACTTCTTTTTTTTCTGCAATAATAATTAACCGGGGAGAATTTTTTTCATCATAACTGGAGAAGTTGTAATCTCCAAAAACTTTATAAACTTTTAATCCATTGGCATTGAACATTTGCCTAAAATCGGCAAGGGTGAATTTTTGCACCATTTCCACAAAGGCCAGGGTTTGGGGTACGTTAGGATCTTCAATAATGATTTTTTTGTAGAATTTGTTGTTGTCATACCATCTTGTTATGGTGTAATGAACATCTTCGATTTGCTCCACGTTGTTATGTATAATCTGATCTTCAGCATATGCGCAATTAAGAAAATCAATAACAAATTTTCCTCCGGGTACCAATGACTGAGCAATCGACTGGATCGCATTCAGGTGCTCTCTCTGAGTTTTGAAATACCCAAAGCTGGTAAAGAAATTAAATACATAATCAAAATAGTTGATCCAAAAAGGCAACCTCATATCGTGGGTGTAAAAATGAAGATTGGGCTGCTCCGATTTTAGCGCTTCATTAATACTGGCTTCGCTTAAATCAATTCCGGTGACCTCAAATCCTTTTTCTGCAAGCTGTAAGGAATGTCTGCCTTTGCCACAAGCTAAATCAAGTATTTTTGAATTTTCTGCGGGACTTAGTTGCTTAATGAGCTTTTCGATAAAGTTGGAAGCTTCTTTCTCGTCTCTGTTTTTGTAAAGTTGATGATAATAGGGAGTGTTGAACCAGTCTTTGAACCAAGTTTCTTGCATAGTGCAAAAGTATGATTTGATTAGCTAATTTTTAAAGTATTTCTGATTTATTAAATCTCATAACATCAAAGCTGCATTTTAGGCCAAATGATGTTGGCCAACAATGCCAATAACTGAGAACTCTTTGTTATATTTGTAATCCAAAAAATTGGTTTTAAATGTCATTGATAAAGAGTATTTCGGGAATTAGAGGAACGATAGGCGGAAAAACAGGTGAGAATCTTACACCTCTCGATGTTGTTAAATTTGCGGCTGCATACGGCACGTGGTTACTACAAACTACAGAAAAGAAGAGAACCAAAAATCTCCTTAAAGTTGTTATTGGACGTGATGGACGTATTAGCGGCCAGATGATAAAAAATATGGTTAGTTCTACATTAACATCTTTGGGTATTGATGTAATTGATCTGGACTATAGTACAACTCCCACAGTTGAAATGGCCGTTACGATTTTGAAAGCAGATGGGGGTATTATACTTACTGCAAGCCATAATCCAAAAGAGTGGAATGCTCTGAAATTATTAAATAATAAAGGCGAATTCATTAGTGGCGATGAGGGTAAATTGATTTTAGAAATCGCAGAAAAAGAAGCGTTTAAATTTGTTGAAGTAGACAAATTAGGCGTAATCAGTGATAACAATGACATGCTTGCGGAACATATAGATACGATTTTATTAAATAAACTGGTAGACAAAAAAGCAGTAACCGCAGCAGGCTTAAGAATAGTAGTGGATGCGGTTAACAGTACAGGAGCATTAGCAGTTCCGGCAATATTAACTGCTTTAGGTGTGGAAGATATTATTGTAATTAATGGCGAGGTAAATGGCATTTTTGCTCATAATCCTGAGCCATTGCCAGAACATCTTACCGAATTAAGCAGAGCCGTAGTTTCTAAAAAAGCTAATTTAGGCATCGCTGTTGATCCTGATGTGGACAGGCTTTGTTTTGTTTGTGAAGATGGATCCATGTTTGGAGAAGAATATACTTTAGTTGCCGTTGCAGATTATGTACTCAGTAAAACTCCGGGAAACACAGTCAGCAACATGTCTTCTACCAGAGCATTGAAAGACATTACATTGAAGCATAAAGGCGAATATTTTTCGAGTGCTGTAGGTGAAGTGAATGTTGTAAACAAAATGAAAGAAGTAAATGCGGTAATTGGTGGTGAAGGGAATGGAGGTATTATTTTTCCTGAGTTGCATTATGGCAGAGACGCATTGATTGGAATTGCACTTTTCCTATCTCATCTCGCAAAAAGTAAAAAAAGTGCCAAACAACTTCGCAACACTTATCCCGATTATTTTATCAGTAAAAATAAAATTACCCTCGAGCAAAACATAGATGTAAAATCTGTTTTTGATAAAATAAAAAAGAAGTATAAATCACACCCCGTGAATACTGAAGATGGTTTGAAAATTGAATTCGATAATGATTGGGTTCACTTAAGAACCAGTAATACAGAGCCCATCATAAGAATTTACGCAGAAAGTAATTTTGAAACTACTGCCGATAACATTGCAATGCGTCTGATCAGAGATATTCAGGAATCAATTCTGTAAGGGCAAGCAATTAAATTTTAATACTATGCACCGCATTTATTTTGATAATGCTGCTACCACATCATTAGATCCAAAAGTGTTGGAAGCCATGATGCCTTTTTTATCCGAAAAATTCGGAAATCCTTCTTCAATATATTCTTACGGCAGAGAAACAAAAATGGCGATTGAAATGGCCCGTAAATCGGTAGCTAAAATTTTAAATGCTCATCCCGCAGAAATATTTTTTACCAGCGGTGGCACAGAAAGTAACAACACGGCTATTCAAACTGCAATAAGAGATCTGGATTGCAAGCACATCATTACTTCTCCCATCGAACATCATGCAGTAACACATACTGTAGAACATCTTGATAATTCTGATCTGGTAAAAGTAAGTTATGTTAAACTGCTTCCTAATGGCCACATTAATCTGGAGCATTTTGAAAAACTACTTTCTAGTGCTCAGGAAAGAACACTGGTTTCTTTAATGCATGCCAACAACGAAATTGGAAATATTCTTGACATTAACGCAGTAGGAAATCTTTGTAAAAAATACAACGCCATATTTCATAGTGATACCGTTCAAACCGTTGGGCATTTTCCAATTGATCTCAGGAATACACCGGTTCATTTTATTACGGCGGCTGCTCATAAGTTTCATGGTCCTAAAGGCGTCGGGATGTTATACATTAACGAAAATGTTCGGATCAAGCCTTTTATTTTTGGTGGAGGTCAGGAAAGAAACATGCGCGCAGGTACCGAAAATTTGTATGGTATTGTTGGGTTTGCAAAAGCACTTGAACTGGCTACCGAAAATTATGAAAATGACAGCGCTCATATTAACTCATTAAAGGAATACATGCAAGCTGAGTTAATAAAGACGATTAAAAATGTAGCTTTCAATGGTGATGTTAATGGCCAGTCTTTGTACACTGTTCTTAGCACCAGTTTTCCTAAAACAGAGAAGTCGGAAATGCTGTTATTCAATTTAGATATCAACAATATCTGTGCAAGCGGAGGAAGTGCATGTGCATCAGGTGCCGAAGCAGGAAGTCATGTAATACGGGCTATTAATTTCAATCCCAATCAAATTACAGTAAGGTTTAGCTTTTGCAAAAAAAACACAAAAGATGAAATAGATCTTGTAGTTAAAAAATTGCAAGAATTAATATAATCATCAAAAATGAAAACCAAGTTTATCAGTTAATGACTTGGGCAATACTGGTAATTTTCTTCTGTCTATCAAAAAGCTGTTTAGCTGTGAAATTTCTTTAAATATGTAATGTTTTTCCATAGCGCTTTGCAGATATCCTGCTCCTGTACTACCACCGGTGCCTACACGAGTTCCAATCATTCTTCTTACCATGTTAATATGCCGGTAACGCCAATTGCCCATTTGATTATCAATTTCAAGCAAAGTGTCTAATAATTCGAAAGGTAATTCCAATAAAGGATAGCCTCGGTATAGCATAATAAATAATGCAGATTGACAGGCTTCAGGACTTAATGATCGAATACTGAAATCGGGATGTCCGAAAAAAAGTTGTTTGAAAACGGTGCTGTTGTTTTTTTCTGAATCAGATAAACTTTCAATGTAAATGGATTCATAGGATTTCCAGAAAGGATGTTCTGCACTTGTATTTTCGCCCCATTCTTTGCTGTCTTTTAGAAAAGGCATTCTTTCCAACCAGGTATTAATCATTTGCAACAAAGAAGGTTGTTGCTCTGCTTGTTTTATGATATCAATATCTTCCTGCTTCAATTGAGAAGTATAATAATTCTGGCCATGTCTTTCTTCAAATTTTAATCCTAATCTGGCTTCAATAATTTTAAATTGCCAGCTTTGAAATCCCGAAGCCGGTTTGAGCATATCTCTGAAATCAAGAAAATCCATTGGAGTCATGGTTTCTAAAATATCAATTTGTTGCACCAGTACTTTTAAAATGGTTACCACCCTTTGCAAACGATGAGTTATTGTTTGCAAATCACCGGTATTGTCGTTAAGAGCAGGTTTGCTCATGATTTCAGAAACGGAATTTATTTCAAACAGAATTTGCTTAAACCAAAGTTCGTATGCCTGATGAATAATGATGAAAAGCATTTCATCATGGGCCGGTTTATTGCCTTCTTTAAAACTTTCGGGATGTTGTGCGTGAATAATTTTATCTAATGCCAGATACTCGCCATAATAAACGGGCTTTTGTTCCATTTGTTTTTTTTTACAAACATAAACAATTGTAAGAATCAAATAAAAATTTGTAGAGTAGGCTGGATAAAGCTGGATAAGCTAGATAAGCTAGATAAAGCTGGATAAGCTAGATAAGCTAGATATGTTGGATAATGAGATTATCGAATCAAAACAGTCGTTCCTCTTCTGAAAATGGATTTATTTTTTTCTGTATCAAAATAGGATAGGGTCCATACGTAAGTACTCATATCGGAAGGTTTGCCTTTGAGTTTCCCATCCCATTTTTTTGTCCAGTCTTCGGTATAAAATATTCTTTGTCCAAAACGGTTGTACACTGTAAATTTCAAGTCTCGTGCTTTATAAGCATTTAATGGATATAAATAATCATTCAGTCCATCACCATTGGGGGTAAATGCGGAAGGGACGTCGATATAACAATTCCATACTATAGTTGCAACATGAGTAACCGTATCAATACAACCAATGTTGTTGGTTACGGTGAGTTTTATGTTTACTTGATAGTTGGTATTGGTAACTAAATAAGATTGAGGTAGAGGAAACTGAGCATTAGAAACAGATCCGTTTCCAAAGTCCCAGCTCCAGCTTGTGATATGCCCTATACTAGTGTCTTTAAATGTGGCCAGATCATTAGGGCAAATAAATGCAGCACCTTCAAATCCTGCTTTTAAATAATTATCAAGATTTATTGAGGCGTAAGCCGTATCAAAGCAAACGCCATTGGTTACTACAAGTCTAATTTGTTTGATACCAAATCTGATATATTCAACCATTGGATTTTGTAATGTGCTTGGAGATAATTCTCCAAATGTCCAAAGCCAGTTGGTTACCCCATTGTTTCCATTATGATAAAAGTTCACGATATCTTTTGCGCAACCCAGATTTATCTGATAAGTGAAGTCGGCATTTACGGTGTCTTTGATTACAAAGGAAAGGGTTTGTCCGGGTATAGATTCTTGTCCGCATTCATCAATAATCGTATTGTTATCAGAACCCCTTACCAGTTTTATTTGAAAAGTTCCTGCGCGTTGAAGTGGGGCAGAGAGTTGAACAAAAATATGGGTAGAAAGGCCATTGCTGCAATTGCCACTTGCCGCAACAACCGTAACGGGATAAGATCCGGTAACAACAAAATCGCTTCCATCCGGTGCAATTGAATTGCATCTCATGGCTTTTCTAAATACGAGTTCGATTGTTTGTGGCGAACAGCCGGGTTTGGTTAGGCTATCCATTGGTGTAGGGAGCACAGGATAAACAGTTAAAGGAATATTTTCACCATCAGGAATAGCCCGGTCACAATTGTCGAGCAGCGTATTGCCATCAGGTCCATTTGATATGGTGATTACATAATTTCCGGGTGGGATGGGATTGCTAAGTGTTAAACGTATGGAATCCGTATCAAATCCCGAAGTGCAATTATTTCCGGAAGCGCTAATAATATTACTGATTGGAGGACTGATGCTAAATTCGGAGCCATTAGCAGACAAGGTGTTACATTTCATTTTTTTATTCAGCTTCAAGGTAATTACACTGCCGTCGCATGCAGCAGAAGCGCTTAATAAGTGGGGTTCTGTAGGATCGGTGATACTTCCTGTGCCACCTCCAAACGACAAGGAGTAGCCGCTTTGCGAATTGGTGAAATGACTGATTAGTAAAATATAGTTGTGTCCCAATGTTAAATAAGGCATGGAGCTGAATAAGGGAACGCCTGGTCCTTCGCAATTAATTAATGTACTACCCGCAGGTGAAGCACCAGTAACCCCTGGATCTCCACTCCAGTTACAGGCAACAAACATGCTCACATCAGTATATACATTACCAACATTTCTATTGGTAACATCAAATAGTTGCCAGTCGTAATCATCAGAAAGATTATTGGGGGTAATGGTAAATCCTAAAGTACCGGCTGTAAAACAAGTGAATTTATACCAGTAAGGATTTTTGTCAGTGTATACTACTCCCGTGCATCTGGATACAACAGCTCTATCTCCGCAAATATTCACTGAGTTCTGAGAAAAAACAGAAGTTCCACATACAGGAAATGCAGTTTCAGGATTCTGACCTAATGCAGTACATGGCTGAGCTTTAACACTCAAACTAAAAGTAAAAATAAGCAGTGATATATTAACTAAATGCCGGATCATATTCTTTCGCAAAGTAAAACAATGCGGGTAAAATTAAAATGCTTTTAAATGGTGTTTGGATATTATTAACAATTTCAGATTTTATTTTAATTTACTTTTTATCTCCTGTAATTTTATTAGGGCTTCAACAGGGGTTAGTCTATTGATATCCACAGTTTCAAGCAAATTTCTAATTTCATCAAAAGTTACTGAATGTGCATCAAATATGTTTAATTGAATTTTAGAACGGGTTATATTTTTTACATTTTGCATCAGTTCATTTTTTGTTCCTCCCTGTTGATGATCTCTGCTGTCTTCGAGTTGTTTGAGGATTTCATTTGCTCTTTCAATTAAAGCAGGGGGCATTCCTGCCATACGGGCCACATGAATCCCAAAGCTGTGTGTACTTCCTCCCTGTGCTAGTTTTCTTAGAAAAATTACTTTATTGCCTACTTCTTTATTAGTGATGTGGAAATTTTTGATGCGGTCGAATTGATTTTCCAGTTCATTTAATTCATGATAGTGAGTAGCGAATAATGTTTTTGGTTTAAATGGAGATTGGTGAAGATATTCTGCAATACTCCAGGCAATTGAAATTCCGTCGTAAGTGGAAGTGCCTCTTCCAATTTCATCTAGTAGAATCAAACTTCTTGAAGTAAGGGTATTGATAATACTAGCGGTTTCATTCATCTCCACCATAAACGTACTTTCGCCTCCGCTTAAATTATCAGATGCACCAACTCGTGTAAATATTTTATCAGTCACTGGAATTTTCGCCGATGATGCAGGAACAAAACTTCCCATGTGGGCCATTAAAGTAATCAATGCGGTTTGTCGCAATATGGCACTTTTTCCGCTCATGTTCGGCCCCGTTAGTATGATGATTTGTTGATGAGTATCATCAAGGCTTACATCATTAGTAATGTAAGTTTCTCCAACAGGTAAATTTCTTTCAATTACAGGATGTCTGCAATCTATCAATTCTAATTCATTGCCAGTATGAAGTAAAGGTTTTTTATATCCAAATTGCAGTGCGTTATGCGCAAAGCAGTTTAGGCAATCCAATACTGCCATCACATTTCCGTTCACTTGCATAGGAGCAATATAATCCTGAAGTTCGTTCAGCAAATCCTGAAACAGCTGTTGTTCAATCTGAATAATTTTATCTTCGGCACCCATGATTTTTTCTTCATACACTTTCAGCTCAGGTGTAATATATCTTTCTGCATTCGCTAAAGTTTGTTTTCGGATCCAGGTTTCAGGAACTTTTGATTTATGTAAGTTGGTTACTTCCAGATAATAACCGAAAACATTATTGAAACTTATTTTTAAAGAAGAGATTCCAGTGTTAATGGCTTCTTTCTGTTGTAATTCTATGAGGTAATTTTTTCCACCGCTGGATATAGTCCTTAATTCGTCTAGTTCTTCGTGAATTCCCGATGAAATGAGCCCGCCTTTGGTTGAAACAGCCGGTGGGTTTTCATGAATTTCCTTTGTGATTTTGTCCATGATATAATCACAGGGATTCAGGGCGTCGCCTAATCTTTTCAGATATTCATTGTTCGATTGAGAACAAATGTCTTTCAAATGTTTTGCCTGTAATAATCCTTTGGCAACTTGTAAAACTTCACGTGGATTGATTTTCTTTAATGGCACTTTTGCTGCCAATCTTTCTACATCACCTGCTTGTTTGATATGCTGAATAATATTGGTTCTGGTATCAACTTCTTTAATCAGATAATCAACGGCATTCAATCTTTCATTGATAGAAGAAATATTATTCAAAGGCATCAGCATCCATCTTTTCAACAAGCGGGCACCCATAGGCGAACTGCTGTTGTTGATGGTTTTGAACAACGTGTGGGCTTGTTCATTATTAGAAATAAGTTCCAGATTTCTGATAGTAAATCGGTCCATCCATAAATGTTCATCACGATTGATTCTTTGCAATGAAGTGATGTGTTGCAGATTGGGGTGTTCGGTATCTTTTAAATAATGGAGAATGGCACCCGATGCGATAATACCCAAAGGCAGTTCATCTACACCAAATCCTTTTAAACTATGCGTGCCAAAATGTTTCAGCAAATTTTCTGTGGCATAGGCTTCAGTAAAAATCCATTCATCAAGCGAGTAAGTGAAGAACGAATTGCCAAAGGTTTCTTTGAAGTATTTTTGTTTGTTGCGTTGAAAAATTACTTCTGCCGGTTGAAGACTCTGTAATAATTTATCGGTGTATTCTTTATCGCCTTCTGCAACGAAAAACTCTCCGGTAGAAATATCCAAAAAGGCCAGACCAATTTTATGTTCATCAAGATACAAGGCGGCTAAAAAATTATTACTTCCATGGTCTAGTAATTTATCATTAACAGCAACACCGGGAGTAACCAATTCTGTAACGCCTCTTTTTACAATTCCTTTTACGGTTTTGGGATCTTCCAGCTGATCACAGATAGCCACACGATAACCGGCTTTTACCAGTTTGTGCAAATAAGTATCCAATGCATGATGAGGGAAACCAGCTAATTCTAATGAAGAGGCATTGCCGTTGTTTCTTTTGGTAAGCGTAATGCCTAATACAGAAGATGCATTAATGGCGTCCTGACCAAAAGTTTCATAAAAATCACCCACTCTGAAAAGCAGAATGGCATCAGGATATTTCGCCTTGATGGCATTATGTTGTTGCATTAAAGGGGTTTCTCCTGCAGCTTTGGCCATGGGGGACAAATTTAAGTGTTAAGTTCGAAAAGTTTCGGATGGCTCAAAGTTTTAATGCATTGATTTATCCACCAAAAGCTGATAAATCTTTTTTCTTTAACACTAAACAATATCCTACCAACAAGTATTATCATATATTTGCGCAAAATAAAAAAGCTGATGAATAAAGCTATACTTACCTTGCTGATATCATTTTTGGCGATAAATCAAATCAATGCTCAGGCTCCTAAATCGATGGGTACAAGTGATGCAGATGCTAAAAAAATCCTTGATCAGGTAAGTGGCAAATTCAAAGCGTATAAAACAGTTCAGGCGCAATTTGTATTGAAAATTGAAAATGGAAGCGGAAAAAGCCTGGGTAACAAATCAGGAAATGTATTCATGAAAGGAACCAAATACAGAATCAGCGCATCCGGACAAGATATTTTTTCTGATGGTTCCAACATCTGGACTTATGAAAAAGCGGCTAACGAGGTAACCATCAATAAAATCGATCCCACTGCCAATTCAATTACTCCACAGAAGTTGTTTACTAATTTCTATGATAAGGACTTCTTGTATAAATTAAATGGAATCGTAAAAGAAGGAGGGAAGAATATGCAGGAAATAGAACTTACTCCAATTGATAAAACCAAACCATTTTTCAAGGTATTATTGTATGTTGATAAATCCACAATTTATACTACCAAGGTTTTTGAAAAGACTGGAAACCGGTATACATACAGCATCAACAATATGAAAACAAATGGTGTGATTTCTGATGATACTTTTGTTTTTGATGCTAAAAAATATCCTGGAGTGGAAGTGGTGGATTTGAGATAAGTTAGGATTAGGATTTAAATTTTTATTTTTGAATTTTCAATTTTGAATTTTCATTTTTTATTTCCCCCAACGATAAGTAGTAACCGGCAACCCAGCCAAATCAATTACCCTGTCTACAACAGTGGCAGCAATATCTTCAATGGTTTTTGGTAAACTGTAAAACGAAGGCGTAGCCGGACAAATAATCCCACCCGCCAAAGTAATCGTCTCCATGTTTTTGATGTGAATCAGATTATAAGGAGTTTCTCTCGCCACACAAATCAGTTTTCTTCTTTCTTTCAAAATCACATCAGCAGCTCGTGTAATTAAATCATTTGAAATGCCTCCTGCAATTCGTCCTAATGTGCCCATACTGCACGGAATAATAATCATGGTATTGTATTGTCCGGAGCCCGAAGCAAAAGGCGCATTGAAATCTTCTTGTGTGTAATATTTTACAGGCAGGTTTTTATAACTGTCATCACCCAATTCTGTTTGCCACACTTCTTTAGCATTGGTGGTCATTAGCAAAGACAATTCGTCAATCTTGCCTTCCATTTGCAATAATTTGTTCAATAAAACTTTGGCGTAAATGGCTCCACTGGCACCGGTTACTGCGACGACGAGTTTTTGCATTTTTAGTTCGAGTTGATGATTATTGGTTATAAAACAAAATTAAAGACGAAAAGTTGATTAATTTTAGATTGTTTGGTGTTTGGTGTTTGGCGTTTTTCGTTTGACCTATTCCCGAACATAAATCTTAGGAACCATGCTCCAACGCAAACTCTCCCTTTTTCATTCCACAGTGCTGAACATGATTGACATGGTGGGTATTGGTCCGTTCGTTACATTGCCAATCGTGATGGGCTATATCGGAGGCATGTATATGTATGCATGGATAGCCGGGGCCTTGCTGTCGTTAGTGGATGCGATGATATGGAGCGAACTGGGTGCGGCTTATCCTTTAGCCGGTGGCAGTTTTAATTTTTTGAGTGAGGCTTATGGCAAAAAAAAAGGTGGTAACCTGATGGGCTTTTTATATGTATGGCAAACTATTATTCAAGCTCCATTGGTGGCGGCTTCTGCAGCAATAGGATTTTCTACTTACTTCATGTATTTATTTCCTGATTTGCAAGTATGGCAGCAAAAAGCAGTATCAGGTCTAGTGATCATTTTCATCACTATTTTGTTGTATAGAAAAATTGAAAGTATTGGAAAAATAGGCGTCTTGCTTTGGGTTGGTGTTTTGGCCACTTTGGGCTGGATTATTTTTGGTGGCATTGCTCATGGAAATATTTTAGCGCCATTGAAAGAACTGCCTTCGAGTTTTAGTTTTAATACATTGGTTTCATTTGCATTCGGACAAGCCTGTGTAAAAACGATTTACAGTTATCTCGGTTATTATAATGTTTGTCATCTCGGTGGAGAAATTATCAATCCCGGAAAGAACATTCCCAAAAGTATGTTCATCTCTGTTATTGGTATTGCCATTTTGTATTTGTTGATGAACATGAGTATTGGCTCAGTAATTTCTTGGCAGGAAATAAAATCATGGCAGGATAGTGGTGTCAATAATTTTGTCATCAGTATTTACATGGAAAGGCTTTATGGAAAAACAGCTGCACTTGTTGCTACAGTAATGATTTTGTGGGTGGCATTGGCATCTTTATTTGCCGTATTGCTTGGCTATTCAAGAGTGCCGTATGCAGCAGCAGTCAATGGTGCCTTCTTTAAAGTATTTGCCAAATTGCATCCAACAAAAAACTTCCCCTATGTGTCACTGCTAGTTTTGTGTGGAATTGCTTTTATTTTCAGTTTGTTATTTAGAATGGGAGAAATCATCAGCGGTATTCTGGCGATGAGAATAATAGTACAGTTTATCGGACAAGCAGTTGGTGTGATGATATTACGCAAAAAAAGAGGAACAGCAAATTTACCTTTTAAAATGCCTTTGTATCCTTTGCCTATAATCATGGCGATACTGATGTGGTTGTTTATATTTTATGCAACTGGGACTGCTGTAATCACCATGTTTTTGGTTGTGGCGGGAAGTGGGGTGGTGGTGTTTTTCTTACGAAAGGTTACAAAAGTTCAAAAGGTTCAATAAGTTTAAATGTAATTCCGAATGGAATAAACCTCTTGAACTTATTGAACCTTTTAACCTATTGAACAATTTTAGATTGCTTCCGCCATATTCGGAATATCTGCCGCTTTATACAATCCTGCATCTAGTTTTTTCTTAGTTTCTTCGAATGCTTTTAAGGTAGCATCGATATCTTCAAAACTATGAACAGCTGTTGGTATCAATCTATAAATAATATCTCCTTTTGGAATTACAGGATATACAACGATACTGCAGAAAATATGATAATTCTCTCTCAAGTCCATTACCATTTGTGTGGCTTCTGGAACATCACCTTTCATGTAAATAGGCGTTACCGGAGAATTGGTGTTGCCGATATCAAAACCTCTTTCTTTTAAACCAGATTGTAAACGCGCAACATTGTCCCATAATTTTGTTCTCAATTCAGGCATGTTGATGGTCATTTCCATACGCTTCAACATTCCTTCTACAATCATCAAGGGAAGACTTTTTGCAAAGATTTGAGAACGGGTATTGTAACGTAAATATTTAATAACCGCTTTTGGTCCACTGATAAATGCACCGATACTTCCCATACTTTTTACAAAGGTGCTGAAG